>NZ_JBHWEB010000032.1:76756-85350 GCF_042734395.1 Amycolatopsis sp. NPDC059657
GTCGTGAGTGGTACGGCCGGTTCTAACCGGTCATACCACTCACGACCCCGGGGGTGAGGCCGGCGAGTTTGCGGAGTTCGCGGGTCAGGTGGGGCTGGTCGGCGTATCCGGCGGAGACGGCCACCTCGGCCGCGGGCCCGCCCGATTCGAGCAGGCGTAGCGCACGGCGGAGCCGGAGCACGCCTTCGAGCGTCTTCGGGCCGTAGCCGACGGCGGCCGTGACACGGCGGCGCAGCTGTCGCGGCGAGACGCCGAAGCGGTCGGCCAAAGTCGCCACGGGCAAGGCTTCGGGTGAGTTCAACGCCCGAGCGGCGGCCGTCGCGATCGGATCGAGGTCACCCGAGTCCGCCAGTCTGTCCACAAAGGTCTGTTCGAGCAGGCTTGCCGGATCGGATGAATCCGCCAGCCGAGCGGAAAGCGAGCGAACCGCCGAAGCGTCCCAAAGATCGGCAAGGTCGACTTCCTGGTCGCGCGCCTCGTCGAGCGGCACCCCACCGAACAGCAGCGAACCCGCGCCTGGCCGGAAGCGAACGCCCGTGATGGCCGAGCCGGGTGCCAGCGAGACCGTCCGCCAGGCCGTGTCCGGGCCCGCGACCTGGAGCGAGCCGTCCCACCAGAGCAGGTCGACGCAGCCGTCCGGCACCACGCGCTGGTCGAACGGGCTCGCGGCGCGCTGGGTCCACAAGCACTGGACGTGCCTGGTCAGCGGCCTCGCGGGGGCTCGTTCGGCGTAGCTCATCGCTCTTCGAGTTTAGCCTCGTAGCGGGAGAACGCCGGGAGCGTCAGCCGGATGACCAGTACGCCGAGCACCGTCGCGAGGCCGCCGGTCGCCGCGCTGACCGTGGCCGAGGTGAAGGCCGCGACCGCTCCGGCGCGGACGTTGCCGATTTCGGGGCCGCCCGCGCCGATCACGAAGTCGACCGCCGTCACCCGGCCACGCAGGTGGTCGGGCGTTTCGAGCTGGACGGCCGTGGCGCGGAAGATCACGCTGATCGTGTCGGCTGCGCCCGCGGTCGCCAGCAGGAGCACGCCGAGCCAGAGCGTGTCCGTCAGCGCGAAGCCCGCGATACCCGCGCCCCAGACCGTCACCGTCCACAGCATCGCGCGGCCCTGTTTGCGGACGCGGTGTGCCGGGCCGGAGAACGCCGAGCCGATGAAACCGCCGATCGCGAGCGACGCCATGAGCAGGCCGAGTGTCTGCGGGGCGCCGCCGAACTTCTCCGCGTTGATCGCGGGGAACAGCGCGATCGGCATGCCGAGGGTGGTCGCGCTGAGGTCGGCGAGGAACGCGCCCGCGAGCACCGGTGTGCGCCGGATGAACCGAAGGCCTTCCACGACCGCGGCGACGCCGGGCCTGGCGACACCTTCGCGTGGCGGCATCGGGTCGAGCCCGGTGAGTCCGTAGAACGCGCCGAGGAAACTGACGAAGTCGACGACGTAACACAGCTGCGGGCCGCCGATGCCGATCAGGATCCCGGCCAGCGCCGGCCCCGCGGACATGCTGGCGTGAAAGGAAAGCTGCTCCAAGGCCACCCCGGCGGACACCCGCTCGGGTGGCAGCAGACGCGAGAGAAAGGTGCGGCGTGCCGGTGCGCCGGCCGCGATCAGCACGGATTGCACGCCCGCCAGCAGGTACAGCAGCCAGAGCTGCCGGAAGTCGAAAAACGCCTGTACCGCGAACAAAGCGGCCACGATGGCGAACCCGGTTGTCGTGATCAGCACCAGCTTGCGGCGGTCGACGGCATCCGCGACCGAGCCGCCGAACAACCCGAGCGAGACCATCGAGACGGCCAGTATCAGGCCAAGCCCGGCGACGGCCACCGACGAGTGGGTGAGGTCGTAGACCTGTGCGATCACCGCGAGGTTGGTCATCTGGCTGCCGATGGACGACAACGCGGAACCCGCCCACAGCCTGCGGAAAGCCGGGAACTCGCGCAGCGGCCTGGCGTCGAAGAGCAGGCTCACCGCGCGGCGGCGTCGTGGATGCGCTGCAGCATCGGGCGCCGTTCGACCGCGGCCAGCACCTCGTCGAGCAGTGCGGTCAGCGGGAAGGACAGCTCGGCTTCGAGCTGCTCGGCGGCGGCCGTGGTCGCCGCCCACTCGGCGTCGAGCACGGGCAGCAGCTCGTGGGCCTTGGCGGTGAGGTGCACGATCCGCTGCCGCGCGTCCTCGCCGGGAGTGAACGTGATCAGCTCGTCCTTGGCCATCTGCGCGACCGTCTGACTGGCCGCGGAATGCGTCACCCCGACGGCTTTCGCCAGGTCGCGAATGGACAGCGGCCCCTGCTGGACCAGCGCGCGCACCACCGGCACATAGCGGGGGCGCATCCAGTCGAGACCGAGTTCGTCGTAGAACTTGGCGACGTCGCCGTCGAGGATCTCCAGCACATGGCGAAGGCGTGTTCCCAGCCCGGACGTAGTCACCCGGAAACCATAACAGCACTGTTGCATCCGCCGGCGGCCGTCGCTTCATCAGAGCGCCACTAGGCTTCCCGGATGCGTTCGCTGCTGCTCCTTCTCCTGCTCGCACTGTCCGCCTGTTCCAGCACGGCGGAAAACAAGCCGTCACCGCCACCGATCGTGGCGGCAGGCACTCCGGTCGAGCTGCGCGTGATGGTCGACTCCGGCGGGACGACATTCAAGGACAAGGCCGGTGCGGACTACCAGGTCGGCCCGGTGGCGCTGGTACTCGCCAGGTTCACCAAGATCGAGGCCGGGTTCGCCGAAGCCGGTGGGCATCACGTCCAGCTCGAACTGCCGAGCGACGACGCCGCCAAGTTCGCCAAGTTCACCGAGGAGAACGTCGGCAAGCGCATCGCGTTCGTCGTGAAGAACATGGTCGTGACCGCGCCGACGCTCCAGAGCGCGATCACCGGCGGCTCGATCGAGATCTCGGGCGGCTTCACCGCGGCGGACGCCGGCACGATCGCGGACACCATCAGGCGCGGCTGACTCAGCCTCGATCACGCGGCCGCCTCAGTTCTGCAGGCGAGGCCACTCCGCGCGCCGTCCGGCGAAAGGCTCGCCGGCGTGTACGTCATCGGCCCGTCCTCGTCGTCTTACCGGAATCGCTCCGCATTGGCCCGAACCCAGTCGGCGAAGGTGCGGGGTGGACGGCCGGTCACCTCCTCAACGGTCCAGAACACCGTTGCCTCGTCAAGCTTTCCGTCGGAGTAGAAGCTGAAGAACGCCTCGACGAACTCCTCGGGCATCTGGGTGAGCATCTCCGCGCGGGCCTCGTCGTCGGGCTGGGCCTCATATCGGATCCCGCGGCCAAGCACCTCGCCGAGGATGCGCACCCGGTCTCCCGGACGCAGCGCCTCCGAGCCGGTCACCGGGTACTCGCGGCCCTCGTGTTCCTCCGAGAGCAACGCTTTCGCGGCTACGGCGGCGATGTCGGCCGGGTCGATGACAGCGGACGGAACATCCGGCCATGGCGCGCGCACCACGCCTGCCTCGAGCTGCGGCAGCCACTGGAACGCGTTCGTCATGAACATACGGGGACGGATCATGGTCCACGCGAGCCCGGACGCACGCAGCGCGTCCTCCGTGTCGATCATGTAGCGGGCGACGGCGTTGGTTCGGTCACCGGTCTCGGCCGAGCCGCCGGACATCAGCACGACACGGCGCACCCCAGCCTTCCCCGCCTCAGCGAAGATCTCCGGTGCGTAGCCGCTGAGCAGGAACAACGCCTCCGCGCCAGCCAACGCGGGCGCCAGCGACGACGGGTCCGTCAGATCCCCGGCCGCCGCCTCGGCGCCGGCAGGCACCGTCGCCGTCGCCGGGTCCCTGGTCAGGGCCCTCACCTGCGCACCGGCGTCGATCAGCAGGCGGGCCACTTCACGGCCGACGTTTCCGGTCGCCCCAGCCACGACGATCATGCTCACTCCCCCAGTGTGTCGACGATTCCCCCTCACCGGCAGATTACGGGGGCGCGCACGGTGCAGTTGGGAGATTTCCCCGTCCACAGCCAAGTTCCGCCTGCCAGGGCTGTCCGGAGCCGATGCGCTCGTCTCCGCTCAGCCCGGCGCAGGGCGTTTAAGCCAGGCCTGAAATCGCTGTCCGGTCACCCGAGATCACGTACCGTCGCCGCTGTGGGGATGCGTATCGCGGTCATCGGGGGTGGCCCAGGGGGTTTGTACTTCGCCATCTTGGCGAAACGACACGATCCCGGCAGGCAGGTGACGGTCTGGGAACGCCACACCACCGGCGACCGCTTCGGTTTCGGGCTGGTGTTCTCGGACGAGACGCTCGACCGCATCGCCGACGCCGGTACCGGGATCGCGGCGTCGATGGCACGCGAATTCGTGCGCTGGTCCGAGATCCGGGTGCACTATCAGGACCGGGTGCAGAGCGCGGGTGGGCACCGGTTCGCCGGAATCGGCCGGATGGCGTTGCTGCGCATACTGCGCGAACAGTGTGCCGAACTCGGTGTCGAGCTCAAGCATGGCACGGACGCGCCACCGGTCGATGAACTCACCGACTCGTATGACCTGGTGGTGGCGGCGGACGGCGCGAACTCGGCGGCGCGTAGTGCTTACTCCAAAGTCTTCCGCCCCAGGCTGGACGTGAGCCGGTGCCGGTACATGTGGCTGGAGACCGACCGCGTGCTCGACGCGTTCACCTTCGCGTTCACGCAAACCGAGCACGGACCGGTTCACCTGCACGCGTACCCCTACAGCGGGGACCGCAGCACGGTGATCGTCGAGACGGACGAACGCATCTGGCGTGAGCTCGGTTTCGACCGCTACGCCGCGGAAGTCCGGCAGCCAGGCCAGTCCGACGAACACAGCGTCGCACTGTGCGAAGAGCTGTTCCGCGATTTCCTCGGCGGGCACCGGTTGCTGCCGAACAACTCGCAGTGGCAACGGTTTTCGACCGTGCGGACGGCGACCTGGCGTCATCGCAACCTCGTGCTGCTCGGCGACGCCGCGCACACGGTGCACTTCTCGATCGGGTCGGGCACCAAGCTGGCGATGGACGACGCGTTCGGGCTGGCAGACGCGCTGGACGGGACCCCGGAACTGGACACGGCGCTGGCCGCGTACGAAGCGGCGCGGCGACCGGTCGTCGAGTCCTTCCAGCGCGCCGCGCAGGCGAGCCTGGAGTGGTTCGAATCCGTCAGGTGGCGTGCCGGCCAGCCGCCGGAGCAGTTCGGCTTCACGCTGCTGACCCGCAGCGGCAGGCTGAGCAGGACGAAACTCCGCTCACGTGATCCCGGCTATGTGGCCGCGGTGGAGTCCTGGTTCGACCGTGGCGCCGGCGGGACCGGCGAGTCGCCGCCGGAGCCGGTCGAGCAGCCGTTTTCCTTGTGTGGCCGCAGGGTGCCGAACCGGCTGGTGGCGGACCTGCCGCAGACCGGCGAGCCTGCCGGGCTGTACCTGACCGAGCCGCTCAGCTTGAGCGAAGACGACCAGGCCGCGCGCTGGGCAGAGCGGATCACGGCGTTGCGGCAACGCGACGACGCCCTGTTCGGCGCGAGGCTGGCCGGATCGTGGGAAGCACCGGCCGTGCGGCGGGCCCACGAGGCGGGCTTCGACCTGGTCGAGATCCCTGTGCCGCAACGGAATGTGCTCGACACGGTCGCCGCGGCGCGCGCCCAGTGGCCGGACGACAAGCCGTTCGTGGTCCGGCTCGACCGGCACGGCAAGTCGGCCGAGGAATCGGTCGCGCTCGCCCACGCGCTGGCCAAGCAGGGTGTCGACGCGATCAACGTCAGCGGCGCGACGCCGCTGGGTGAGCGGATCCGCCTCGAAACCGGCATGCCCACCATCGTCTCCGGCGCCGCGTCCTGGGAGGAAGCCAACGCGCTCCTGCTCAGCGGCCGCGCCGACCTCGTGAGCCTCGGCTCACGCTGAACCCGAGTAAAAAGAGAAGGGAAACACTGTGGAAACCGCAGAAAAGACGCCGTTGTCGGTGGTGAACGAGTTCTTCGACGCGTTGGTGCGGGGCGACATCGCCGCCGTCCGCGCGACGCTCGCCGACGACGTCGTCTGGCACCAGCCAGGCGACCACCCGCTGGCGGGCTCGTTCCGGGGAGCCGACGTGGCGCTCGCCGCGATGGCCGAGTTCCCCGGCCGCAGTGGCGGTACCTTCAACGTCGACCACTTCGACCGGATGGCGACGAACGAGATGGTGGCGGTCACCTTCCACCTGACCGCCCAGCGCGAGGGCCGCGAGCCGCTGGACCTGCGCGGTGTCGACCTGATCAGGGTCTCTGGCGGCCTGATCGCCGAGGCGTGGGTGTTCTCGAACGACGTCGAAGCCGAAAACGCCTTCTGGCGCTGAGAAAAGGAAACTCACAGGTGAGCGAGTCAACCGGCCCGGAGCCGATCCTCGATCTGGCGTTCGGGTTCTGGGCGTCACAGGCACTGCTGAGCGCCGTCGAACTCGGCGTGTTCCGCGCGCTGTCCGGCGGGCCGCTCGGGTTCGCCGAACTCCAGGAGGCCACCGGCATCAAGCGAGGTGCCCGCGACCTGTTCGACGTGCTGGTCGCGTCGGACATGCTGGACCGCGGCGAGGACGGGCGCTACGCGCTGACCGGGCTGACTTCGCTCTACCTGGACGAAACCAAGCCGGACACCTATCTCGGTGGCCTGCTGGAGATGGCCAACCGGCGGCTGTACCCGTTCTGGGGACACCTGTCCGACGCACTGCGCACCGGAAAGCCGCAGAACGAAACCCGGCACGGCGGCGACTTCTTCCCCACGCTGTACGCCGATCCCGATCGGCTGCGCGGGTTCCTCCGGTCGATGACCGGGCGGAGCATGGGCGCGATCAGGGCGCTCGTGGACGCCTTCCCGTGGAAGGACTACCGCAGTGTCGCGGACATCGGCTGTGCGCAGGGCACCCTGCTCGCCCACCTGGTGAAGCGGCATCCGCACCTGACCGCGACGGGCTTCGACCTGCCCGCGGTGCGCGTGCCGTTCGAGGAGCACGCCAAGGAACTCGGCGTGCCGCTCGGCTTCGTGGGCGGCGATTTCCTGGCGGAGCCGTTGCCGCGCACCGAGGTGCTGGTCTTCGGGCACATCCTGCACGACTGGGATCTGGACCGGAAGCGGGAGCTCATCGCGAAGGCCTATGCCGCGCTGCCGTCCGGCGGAGCGATGATCGTCTATGAGGCGCTGATCGACGACGAACGCCGAACCCACGCCTACGGCATGTTGATGAGCCTGAACATGGCGGTCGAAACCGAGGGCGGTTTCGATTTCACCGGCGCCGACTGTGAGGGCTGGCTGCGCGACGCCGGTTTCGTCGACACCTACGTGCAGACGCTGACCGGGCACGAAGGCATGGTCGTCGGTTTCAAGCGCACCTAAGTATTTGATGACTCTATTTTTCTGATCGGAGTGGGCGTGACGCAGGCAGAAGACCACCTTGGCAGGCTGAGGGAACTCATCTCGAGCCCGGAAAGCCGCAATGGGAACTTCGAAGAAATGGTCTTGACTTTCTACGATCTTGTTTCCGACAAGTATCGCAGCGACTGGGGGCAGTCGAACCACCTGGCGCCCGTCAAAGACGGCCAGAGCATCGACGAGGCCATGCTGGAACTGGAACTGGCGCTCGCGAAACGTGGCGGATTCACCGCGGGTCAGTCATTGCTGGAAGTCGGCAGCGGCATCGGCGGCCCGGCCATGAACATCGCCGAGCACATCGGCGCCAACGTGACCGGATTGGACTTCAGCCCCAAGCGCGTCGAAGGGGCTCGGCAGCACGCCGAGCGGCGCGGACTGTCCGATCGGGTGAAGTTCGCCCAGGGTGACGCGCAGAAGCTCCCGTTCGACGACAACAGTTTCGACGGCGCCTACACCAGCGAAGCCGTGTGCCACGTGCCGGACAAGAGCGCCGTGCACCGGGAGGTCGCCAGGGTGCTGCGTCCCGGCGGCCGTTGGGTTGGCCACGATTGGCTGGCCGCGGATGGGCTGACCGCCGAGCAGCGCGAGGAACTCATCGAGCCGGTCGCCCGCACGCAGAGCCTGCACCACATGTCCACGCCCAGCGAACTCAAGGCGGACCTGGAGGCGGCCGGGTTCACCGACATCGTCGTGGGCAATCTCCCCGACGAGCAGGACTGGACCGGGCAGTGGGACTTCCTCGAGGCGAAGTCCCGCGAAGTGCAGGGCTTCAACGACCCGGTGTTCGACTTCCTCGGCGAGGGCGGCTTCGCCGTGTCGCGGGCCGCACGCGAAGGGGCTTTTCTGGTGGTCTACTTCGAGGCCACGCTGCCTGCGTGACGCGCTCGTGCGTTCCCGCCGGCGGTCGGTGGAGCGCACAAACGCCACTCATGCAACGCTGAGCGACACATACGCCCCGTTCATTCCCTGCGGCTCACCCCAAGAGCGACAAGGCGGGATAAAAAGTGCAGGCTGAGGTCCTTGGTGGACACTCGCGGGCACAACGGGTGAAGGTTGATCTTCGTGAAACCCGAGTTTGGGCTATTGAACTGCCTGAACTCGGGTTTCGCGTATCCACGAAGCCAACTCTGCCGAGCCCTCGAAGGCTGGTGTTGGGGTCGTGTGGGGTTGGTCGCGGTTGTAACCGGGGGCGCACACAAAAACCCCCCTAAAAGAGAACCGGTGGGGGGGCCCGCGCACC
>NZ_JBHWEB010000033.1:0-15012 GCF_042734395.1 Amycolatopsis sp. NPDC059657
TGGTATCGCCGGTTCTAACCGGCGATACCACTCACGACCCCCGGCCAGGCCGAAGACCTCACCAAATCGAGGTGCCCGACACCGGCTTGAAGCGGGCCTGGAAGAACCGCAGGTGGTCTGGTTCGTAGGCGAACTCCAGGCCGTGCGCGATGCGGTCACGGTCCTGATGGACCCGGATGAGACAGTCCGCGACCACGTCCATGTGGGCACGCGTGTAGACCCGGCGCGGCACGGCCAGCCGCAGGAACTCCAAGTGCGGGAACCGGTTCTCGCCGGTGACCGGGTCGCGCCCGGCCGACACTCCGCCTCGTTCGACGCCGCGGATCCCGGCGTCGACGTAGACGGCGGCGGCCAGCGTCTGTGCCGCGAACTGCGTGCGGGGGATATGCGGCAGCGCGGCGGTCGCGTCGACGCAGACGCAGTGGCCGCCGATCGGATGGATGATCGGCACCCCCTCGGCGTCCAGCCGCCCGCCGAGATACTCGAGTTGCGCGACCCGCGCGCCGATGTGCGCCTCGTCGACGGACTCGGCGATCCCGGCCGCGATGGCTTCCATGTCCCGCCCGGCCATCCCGCCGTAGGTGTGCAGCCCCTCGTAGAGCAGCACGAGCCCGCGAGCCTGCTCGGCCAGCACCGGATCGCGCAAGCCGATCCAGCCGCCGATGTTGGCGAGGGAATCCTTCTTCGCCGACATCACCGCGCCATCGGTCGGCGCGCACAAGGCGAGCAGGATCTCCGCGAGCGAACGGTCGCCCCAGCCGGGTTCGCGCTGCTTGACGAACCAGGCGTTCTCGACCGCGCGTGCCGTGTCGAGGAACACCGGGATCCCGTGCGCGTGCGCCAGCGCGCAGGCTTCGGTCAGGTTCGCGACGCTGATCGGCTGCCCGCCCGCCATGTTGACGGTGGCGGCGAGCGAGACGTACGGGATCAGGTCGGCGCCGAACTCGGCGATGACGGCACGCAGCTTGCCGAGGTCCACATTGCCCTTGAACGGCAGGTCGGCTTTCGGGTCCTCGGCCTCGTCGACGATGACGTCGTGGAAGGTCGCGCCGTTGAGTTCCTGATGCGCTCTGGTGCTCGGGAAGTACATGTTGCCGGGGATGTGCGTGCCCGGCCGGATCAGGCAGCGCGACAGGATGTTCTCCCCGCCGCGCCCCTGGTGGACCGGGATCACGTGCTCGTAGCCGTAGAACCTGTGCACGGCCTCCTCGAACACGTAGAAACTCCGCGCGCCCGCGTAGGCTTCGTCGCCGCGCATCAGCGCCGACCACTGCCGATCCGACATCGCGCTCGTCCCGGAATCGGTGAACAGGTCGATCGCGACGTCTTCGGAGCGCAGCAGGCACGGGTTCCAGCCCGCGTCGCGGATGGCCTGCTCGCGGTACTCCCGCGTGGTGGCCTTGATCGGCTCGACCATCTTGATACGCCAGGGTTCCGGCGGATAAGCGATCATGTTCAACACACCTTGTCCCGCAGTAGCAGACGGTTCAGCAGCGGACCGGTCATCGCGGTGGTCACCAGCGCCATCACGACCATCGCGGCGTAGCAGCCGCTGTCGATGACACCGAGGTCCAGCCCGATGCTGAGGAAGACGAGTTCGGTGACGCCCCTGGTGTTCATCAGCGTCGCGAACACCGCCGCCGCACGCCTCGGCTCACCGGCGGCCCGCGCGCCGAGGTAGGCGCCGCCGGACTTGCCGAGCACCGCGATCGCGATGATGGCGACGGTTTCGACGGCCAGCAGCGGGGTGATCCCGCCGAGTTCGACCTTGCGCCCGATGAGCACGAAGAACAACGGCACCAGCACCGAGCCGACCGGTTCGGCGACGGTGGTGGACCGGCCGACCGCGACCCCGGCGAGGAACGCGCCGAGCGCGGCGTGCAAGCCGATGGCGTCCGTCGCGGCGGCGCTCAGGCAGGCTATCGGGATCACCACCGTGACGGGCCGGGAAAGACGCGACAGCAGTGCGCTGAACCACGGCCTGGAAAGCCAATACAGGCCAAGGAGAACGGGCACGATCAACGCGAGCGTCCACACGCGACTCCCGCGCAGCGAGCCCGCGACGAACGCGAGCACGGTCCAGGCGAGCGCGTCGGTGATCGCCGCCGCGCTGAGTGCCCGTCTCCCGTCCGCACTGCCGAGCATGCCGCGCTCGGTCAGAATCCTTGCCAGCACTGGGAAAGCGGTGACCGCCATGGCCGCGGCCGCGAACAGCACGAACATCGCGCGCCCGGCGGGCGCGTGCCGTTCCGCCAGCCAGATCGCGAGCAGCGCGCCGAGTGCGAACGGCACCAAGGTGGCGCCGAGCGCGGGTACCAGCGCCGTCTTGACCGACCGCACGGACGGCGCGAGCCCGGTGCCCGCGCCGAACAGGAACAGGATCAGGCCGACTTGGGCGAGCGCGTCGAGTGTGCCGCCCACCTGGGCGGGCACCCGCCAGCCCGCCGCGCCGATCACCAGCCCGCACGCGATCTCGCCGACGACTGCAGGCTGGCCCAGTTTCGCCGCCAGTGAGCCGAAAACCCTGGCCAGGCCCAGTAACACGGCCAGCGCGGCGAGCAGGATCGCCAGCTCAGTCATCGGGCATCAGCCACCGGCGGCCATCCGGTGCGGCGACCAGCCCGCCGGGGAACATCGGCGGCTCCGCGCCCGCGGCTTCGCCGAGGAGCCCGCGCAGTTGCAGCTGCGCGCCTTCCGCGAGCACGTCGCCGAGCAGGTGCCGGGAGAAGTCGGTCGAGGTCACCCCGCCGACGAGATCGACGAAGGCCGCGTCCGCGCTCCCGGCCTGCCCGGTGAGCTTGCGTGCCTCCCCGAAGTACGCGTGCTCGTCGCTGTGCTGGTGATAGAAGGTGATGAGGAAGTCCCTGAACAACCCGAATTCCCGGCGGTAGCGGGCTTCGAATTCGAGGAAGCACCGGTTCTCGTCGACGAGCCCGGCCAGTGTCGAGTTGATCGATCTGGCCGCCAGCAGCGCGCTGTAGGTGGCGAGGTGCACCCCGGAGGAGAACACCGGGTCGATGAAGCAGGCGGCGTCGCCGATCAGCGCCAAGCCGGGTGACCACAGCACGGTCCGGTCGTAGGAGTAGTCCTTGCGGACGCGAAGCCGGTCATACGGCGCTTCCGTCGCACGGCGTGCGTCGCGCAGGAAGTCCTTGATCAGCGGGCACGCGCCGATCAGCTCGGCGTAGGCGCGTTCAGGGTCGCCCTGCACCTTGGCGGCGGATTCGCGTTTGACGACCGCGCCGACACTCGTCAGCGTCGCCGACAGCGGGATGTACCAGAACCAGCCATCGGCGAACGACGCGCAGACGATGTTGCCGGAATTGGGTTCCGGCACCCGATGCCCGTCGAGGAAATACCCGAACAGCGCCAGGTTGCGGAAGAACGGCGAGTACTCGCGCCTGCCACCCGCGTCGTTGTGGATGCGGCTGCCATGCCCGGAGGCGTCCACCACGAACCGTGCGGTCGACAGCCGCTCGTGCCCGGTGTCGTCGGTGTAGCGGACCCCGTTGACCCGCCCGCCGGTCTTCACCGTGCCGAACGCGCGGTGTCCTTCCCGAAGCTCGACACCGACCCGTCGCGCGTTGTCCAGCAACATCTTGTCGAACCGGGTGCGCTCGACCTGATAGGCGTACGAGGTCGGACCGGCCATCCGGTCGGAGGCCGCGAAACTGAACGTCCACGGCTCGGGGTTGGTGCCCCACTGGAAGATCCCGCCGCGTTTGCGGACGAAGCCCGCGTCCAGTATCTCCTCGCGCAGGCCGAGCAGTGCGCAGATCCCGTGGATCGTGGCGGGCAGCAGCGACTCGCCGATCTGGTAGCGCGGAAACGATTCCTTGTCGAGCAACAACACCCGATGGCCGTCCAGCGCGGTCAGCGCCGCCACCGTCGATCCGCCGGGCCCACCCCCCACGACGATCACGTCGTAGTCGTTCATTTCTTCACATTCCTTCCACCAGCTCGGCGAGCTGGGCGACCGTGGGCCGGAGCAGGACATCGCGCAGGGTGCAGCGCACCCCGCACGCACGCAGGCGGCCGGCGAGCACCGCGGCGGTCAGGCTGTGCCCGCCGAGTGCGAAGAAGTCGCTGTCCGCGGTCACCGCTGGCACCCCGAGCACGTCCCGGAACAGGCCAGCGACCAGGTCTTGCGACGGCGTGAGCACACCCAAGCGCGCGGGGACATCGGGCCGGAGCGCGGCGCGGTCGACTTTGCCGTTGGGCCCGAGCGGCAACGCGTCGAGCGCGATGACCGCGGACGGCACCAGGTAGTCGGGCAACAGCAGGCGCAGCAGCCGATGCAGGTCCTCGGCGGTGTCGTGGTCGAGCACGACGTAGGCGATCAGCCTGTCGGCGTCGGCTTGGACGACCGCCTGCCGCACGCCAGGCAGTTTCAGGACGGTGTGCTCGACCGCGCCGGGTTCGACGCGGTGGCCCCGGATCTTGACCTGATCGTCGAGGCGCCCCAGCCATTGCAGCCTCGCGTCGGGCAGGCAGCGGCACAGGTCACCGGTCCGGTACGAGCCGGCCACGAACTTCTCGGCGGTCAGCTCCGGCTTGCCGAGATAGCCGAGCGCGACGCAGTCACCGCTGATCAGCAGCTCGCCGGGCACACCGACCGGCACCGGCCGCAGCCCGGCGTCGACCACTTGTGCGCTGGTGTTGCCGATCGGCACACCGATCGCGGGCGAGTCGTACCGGTCCACCCGGCAGGCGGTGGTGAACACCGTGCACTCGGTGGGCCCGTACAGGTTGACCGGCACCAGATCCGGCACGGCGCGCAGCCGCGACCACAGCGTCTGGCTGACGGCCTCGCCACCCATCAGCAGCAGCCGCGGCCGGATCTCACCGTCGAGCAGGCCGGCGCGGATCAACGCCGACACATGCGCGGGCACGGCTTCGACGACCGACAGCCGGTGGTCCCTGATGAAGCGCAGATACAGCTCGGGATCGGCGCGGACGTCGGTGGGCACCAGGTGCACCTCATGGCCGCCGACCAGCCACAGCAGCGGATTCCACGACGCGTCGAAGGCGAACGGCATCCCGTGCGCGACCCGCTGCCTGCCCCGGCGCAGCCGGAAGAACCGGGCGGCGAGTTCGCGATGGAGGTTGACCAGACTCCGGTTGCCGACCACGACCCCTTTGGGGCGCCCGGTGGAACCCGAGGTGTAGATGACGTAGGCGGGGCCGTCCGGTGGCGTCACTGGAAGCGGCGTCGTCGCGTGGCGCGCGAGCTCGGCTTGCCAGTTGTCCGGCGACAGCACCACATCGGCGCGTGCGGCGAGTGCCGTGACATCGGTCAGCAGTACGGCAGGCTTGGCGTCGTCGAGGATCGTGTCGAGGTGCGCGGCGGGCTGACCGGGATCTATCGGCAGGTAGATCGCACCGGCCTTGGCGACCGCGAACAGACCGAGTATCGCTCGCACCGACCGCTGCATCGCGCACGCGACGACCGTGCCTCGCCTCGCTCCAGCCTCGCGGAGCGAGTGGGCGAGCCGTGTGCTCCACAGATCGAGGTCGCCGAACGACCAGGCGACCTCGTCGGCGACCAGTCCGATCAGGGCGGGCTCGGTGCGGGCCAGTGTCGTGAACGGTTCCCACCAGTGGCCGCGCGGCAATCGCCGGACCGGCCCGGTCAGCGTGGACAGGCCGGTCATCGCACCGGCTCGATCGCACGCCAGAATTCGCTGCCATGCCCCGGTTTGAGCAGGTCGAGGTGACCGCCGGGAACGAGCGAGGCCCGAAAGGGTCCGGTGGTCCAGCGCCGCCAGGCGTCGGTGGCGTCATCGGTGCCGGCGGGATCGTCGGCTCCGCACAACGCGATGAGCGGGCACGACACCGTGCCATCGGCCGGGCCGCGATATTTTTCCATCAACCGCATGTCGTCGCGGAGCAATCCCAACGCGTAGTCGTGGACCTCGGGCGGCACCAGGCCGTCACGGTCGAGCAGCCGGGTCAGTTCCCGGTCGGTCCACGGGCGGCCGCTTCGCACCCGTCGTTGCGGCGCGATGGCGCCGACCACGACCAGCGCGGCGGGTTCCGCGCCACAACGGGCGAACGTCCGCCGCGTCACTTCCAACGCGAGGAAAGCACCCATGCTGAAGCCCGCCAGCATTGTCCGCGTGACACCGTTTTCGCCGAATCGGCCGACGAATTCGCCGGTGAGCTGCTCGGCGAGTTCTTCGAGTGTCGCGGGCGGTTGTTCGGCTATCCGGTCGCCCCTGCCCGGATACTCGGCGCCCCAGACGGCGTGCGCCGTAGCGAATTCCCGCAGTGTGCCGACCGTGCCGCCGGCGGGTGGCAGAAAAAGATAACGTCGTTCACCATCGGCAGTCGAGAGCTGCCTGAGCGCAGGCGTCATCGCGCCATCCTCTCCGGGTCCGCATGGGATGGAATGGGGATTCCGGCCGTCGACGGTCGCTGTTAGATGAAAGGCGTAAACTGCACTGGGACGCCATAACA
Source organism: Amycolatopsis sp. NPDC059657 (assembly GCF_042734395.1). NCBI lineage: Bacteria > Bacillati > Actinomycetota > Actinomycetes > Pseudonocardiales > Pseudonocardiaceae > Amycolatopsis > Amycolatopsis sp. NPDC059657. The sequence continues at coordinate 6,460 of NZ_JBHWEB010000033.1, forward strand.
GCGATTTAGAATGGGTTCGTCGGCCGTATTTTTTTCATATTTGCGACGCCAGCGGGTCCTCGCCTCTCCGCCCGTCACCGTGATGTTGAGGTAATGGGAAAGATTACGACGTGAGCAGGGCGTGGAGGGTAACGGATTGGTAGCAACGGTTTTCTACCTCAACTGGGTGAGGTGGGCACGAGCAGCTCGCCGACGAGCAGGTTCAACGAAGTCCACGGCTGCGTGGCGACGACGTCTTCGCCGACCGGTAGGTCATCGCGCCAATTAATGCGGCGACGGCCACGGCTACGAGGTAACCCAGTGCGAGATTGGCACCGGTATCCCTGACGGGTGGCAATACGAGCGCGAACACCACGACCACACCGACAAGAATTGTCCGCGCTCGACCAACGGGAACGGCCGCTGCCAGCGGTACCACGGCCCACAGCAGATACCAGGGCTGCACACTCGGCGCGCACACGACGACCACCGCCATGCCCAAACCGAGCACGGGCGGAGAACTGATCCACCCCTGCCATTGCCGCCACAGCAACACTGTCACAGCCGAAACGGCCAGCGCCGCGCCAATCGCTTTGCCCACACCGAAGAGTGAGCCATCGGCGAACCCCGGCCAGTTCGTCGGAGCCAGCCAGCTCGGGACCGAGCTTGACGTCGCGAGTGTGCGCACCCAGCCGAATCCTCCGGCCCAGGAAGCGAGTGCGGTGATCGCCGCGAGCGTTCCCAGCGTGGTCAGCGTTCCGAACACCGGCCGCCGCTTGGCCAGTTCGACACCCGCGACGGCCACCGCGACGATCGCGGTCACCTTCACGTTGGCGGCCAGGCAAAGCAGCGGCATCCCCAGTGCCGCCCCGGCGAGCACCAGCTCGAAGCCCGCCAACGCCAGCCCGACCATCAGCGCGTCATTGTGCCCGCCGCCGACGAAATGCCACAACACCAACGGATTCAGCACGCTGAGCCACAGCGCGCTCTCGGCAGGCACGCTCATGCGCGTGGCGAGTCTCGGCACCGCCCAGATGATGAGCGCGATCCCGCCGAGAGCGAGAAGTCGACAAAGCGTCACTCCGATGTGGACATCGCCGTCGGAGACGGTCACGATGAACCGCTCGATGAGCGTGAACACCGGCCCGTACGGCGACGGTGTCTCCTGCCAAAACGGGCTGACCAAGCTCGTCAGCGGAGTGTGCTGGCCGAGCGCGGCAGGCCCGGTCGCGTAAGGATCGAGTCCGCGCCGCGCGAGTTCCCCTTGTGCCAGATAGCTGTAGAGGTCTCCGCTGAGGAACGGCGGCACGAACAGCAGCGGCGTGCCCCAGAGCGCGAGTGTCCACAGTGTCCGGCGACGGCTCGGCTGCCGTCGCCCGAGCAGCAGCCAAGCGGTCACGACCACGGCCATGCCGGTCAGGCCGACGGCGGGTGTGTCGAAGACGCCGTGCGCGACCAGGACGACCACCAGCGTCCCGGCAAGCCCGAGCGACGCCACGGAGAGATCACCCGATCGGACGGACTTCACTGCCGATGACCTCACTCCGGTTTCGTGGGAAGAGCCGCGAACCTCGCCGCTTCCCGCGGATGCTGGTCCCAGTAGGCGGACGGAACACGTGCCATCGCCGCAAGCAGGTCGCCGGGGTACATGTCGCCCTCGGCGAGTGGGTTCTGCTCGAGTTCGGCCAGTGCCATCGGCACGACCACCGCGAGCCCCACACCTTGCGCCACCAGGATCCGGAGGTCTTCGACGGTGAACGTCTCGATCGGCTTGCGGCGCAGCAGGTGAACGGTTTCCATCAACCGCGTCGCGTCCGTGGGAAGTTCGCCCCAGCTGTCGTTTTCGATGGATTCGAGCGTCATGCGCGCCAGGCTATTGGTTTGCGAAGAGCACCGTCGGTGAGAAAACTCGTCCCATGACCTTTGAGGACCTGCTCGCCGAAGCCGAGGCCGAACCCGTCGAAGGCTGGGACTTCTCCTGGTTCGACGGCCGCGCGACCGAGGAACGCCCGTCGTGGGGTTATTCCCGGCTGCTCGCGGACCGGATGTCCCAGGCTCGTGCCGGGCTCGACCTGCAGACCGGCGGTGGCGAGGTGCTCGCGGAGATCCCGAGTCCGCCGTCCACACTCGTCGCGGCCGAGACCTGGCCGCCCAACGCCGCGATCGCCGCGGCGAACCTCCGTCACCTCGGCGGCAAGGTGGTGCTGGTCACCGAAGGCGGCGGCCTGCCGTTCGCGGACGGCACGTTCGACCTGGTCACCAGCAGGCACCCGACGGCGCTGCCGTGGCCGGAGATCGCCCGCGTGCTCGCTCCGGGCGGCACCTTCCTGGCCCAATGCGTCGGCCACGGCTCGAACCGCGAGCTGAGCGAAGCCATGATGGGCCCGCTCCCGCCTGCACACGAACGGGCGGCTCTTGAATCGTCCACCAGTGCGACGGCGGCGGGCCTGACCGTCGTGGACGCCCGAGAGGAGTGGACGCGCGTCGAGTTCTTCGACATCGGCGCCGTGGCCTACTTCCTGCGCAAGGTGTTCTGGACGGTCCCGGACTTCACGATCGACCGCTACCGCACCCGCCTCGCCGGTCTTGACCAGCGCATACGTGCCGAGGGCCGGTTCGTGGCACACTCCCGCCGCTACCTCATCGAGGCACGCAAACCCGCCTAGCGGCGGTCGTCGTCGAGCTCGTCTCGGAAGATGGCGTCGAGCCGCCGGTTCGCCCTGTTCAGGGTGTGAAATCCGGCACGCAGCAGCAGGACGGCGGTGGTGAAGACCACCATCCCCAGGCCGATGGCCGTGGAGTGCGTCATCAAAGCCTCCCGATGCTGGTGCGCGAGGTACCCGAGGGCGGCACCCGCGGTGAAGGCGTCGAGCAGGGCGAGTTTGACCGTGGCTTGGCTTCGCGTGGTGGTTTCCGGGGCAGGCATAGGCACCATCCAGGCGACGCGGCGTCATTGAAACTTAGACGAATCCCGCCCGGATGAACTCGGAGACAACCTGTTTGGCCTACTGCGTCCGCGCTGGTGGCACATTGTGATAGCTTGAAACCAACTGGGAATCGTATGCAATCGCAAACGCGCGGGGGAGCCACCTGGTTCCTCCTGTGCCCAGGGCCGGTAGCTCAGTTGGTTAGAGCAGGGGACTCATAATCCCTTGGCCGTCGGTTCGAGCCCGACCCGGCCCACCACGTGGTTTCCGCATGCCGGTAACCCGCTTGACGCTCTCGCGGGTCCCGTGCTGAAGTGGCGCCAGCGTCGCAGTGCACCCGGCAAGCGGACCGCCGCGGGCATGGAGGCGCCGAAACCTGGGATATCTCTTTGACCGACGACACTGCCCGCCTCACGGCGTTCGGCAACCAGCTCATCCAAGTCCACATCTGGCTCCGCGACCAGCTCGCCCGCCTCCGCGCCAACGCCGAGTCCGGCCTGCCTCGCGAACTGCGCGCCCACTGCCTGACCTTCTGCTCGGCACTCACCCGCCACCACACCGGCGAGGACGCCGGCGCCTTTCCCGCGCTGGCCGAGCAGTTCCCCGAACTGAAGCCGGTGCTCACCGAACTCGAGAACGATCACGAGATCGTCGCGGGGATCATGCGGCGCCTCGAGGAACTGTTCGATCGGGACGCGGACGCGGCCACGATCAGCCGGGAGCTCGACGGGCTGACCGCGTTGCTGGAGTCCCACTTCTACTACGAGGAGAAGAAGATCGTGGCGGCGCTGAACGCGCTGACCTGGAGTGGGCCGAAACCCGAGTTCCTGCGGACGGACGACTGAGACTCCCTAAGGCATTGGGCGACGCGAATCCATCGCATCACCCTGCGGCGCCGCGGCCAGCGCAGGTGAGGGCCCCCTTCACCCAGCCAGCTTTGGTGAAGGGGGCCCTCACTAAACCCAGCTTCGGGGTCCCGGCAATGTCCAGCGAGCGTCCACAGAGGACTCAAGCCGCCAACTTTTGTCCAGCATTGTCGCTTTGCGTGACCTTTCGCGCTGCCTGGACGGAACGAACGGGGCTTATGTGTCGCTGAGCGTTGCATAAGTGGCGTTTGTGCGTTCAGCCGACACGAGATGGGTGACTTTGGCGGAGCCCTGAAACCCAGCGTGGGGAAGGAGGCCGTCGGCAGCACTCACGAACCCGGCCGCACCACCCCATGCTCATAAGCCAGCACAACGGCATGAGCCCGGTCCCGAGCCCCGATCTTCACAAGCAGCCGCGAGACATAAGTCTTCACCGTAGCCAGGCTCAGCCCGAGCTCGTCCGCGATCTCGGCATTCCCCAGTCCCCGAGCCACCAACCCGAGCAGCCGGCCATCCACAGTGGACAGATCAAGTGAAGCTGCCCGTGGCAGCGAAGAAGAAACCGCATCAAGCAGCCGTCGCGTAACGGACGGCGAGAGCAAAGCCTGCGCCCGCAGCGACGGCCCTAACAGCCTCGAGCACCTTCTCAGGCGACGTGTCCTTCACCAGAAAGCCGCTCGCCCCAGCGCGCAATGCCTCGTAAACGTACTCATCCGTATCAAATGTCGTAAGGACCAGCACCCGCGAGTCAATCCGCCGAGCCGCCTCGATCCCGTCCATCCCCGGCATCTGAATATCCAGCAGCACCACATCGGGCGACAGCGAGGCCGCGGCCGAAACGGCCTCCACACCAGAAGCAGCCTCGCCGACCACGGTCATGTCCGCCGCGCTGTCCACGATCATCCGCAGCCCCATCCGCACGATCGGCGCGTCGTCGCAGATCAGCACGCTGATCACCGGACCTCCAACGGCACTGTCGCCCGCACGGCCCACCCGCCCGGTTCCGGCCCGGCCGACAGCTCGCCGCCCAGCAGCCGCGCGCGTTCCCGCATCCCGGCGATACCGTGTCCCGCACCCGGCAACGACCCGGTGCCAGTGTCGGTGATCGCCAGCTCGACCACGCCGTCCATAGCCCGGATCTCGACGAAAGCGGTCGCGTTTCCCGCATGCCGCAACGTATTCGTCAAAGACTCCTGCACGATCCGATACGCGGCGACGTCCACCGCGAACGGGAGTTCCGGGACAGCGCCCACCGTCACGGGCAACCCCGCCGCGGACATCCGCGCGACCAGCGCGGGCAGGTCCGCGAGCGTAGGCGGAGACTCGGAGTCGCCCGCGCGCAACGCGCTCAGGAGCCGGCGGGTCTCGTCCATGCCACGGCGGCCCGAACGTTCGATCTCGGCGAGCGCGCGCACCGCGTCGTCCTGCTTGGTGGCCAGCCGGGCGCCGCCCGCCAGTACGACCATTCCGCTCATCGTGTGCGCGAGCATGTCGTGCAACTCGCGGGCGATGCGTGAGCGTTCCTCGGCGACAGCTTGCCCGCGCACGGCCTCGCGCTCGCGGGCCAGGCGCTCGGCGCGATCCTCCAACGTCGTGAGATACGCCTGCCGCAGCCGATGGCCGCGACCGAGCAGCCACGCCGTCGTCACGTACGCGACGACGAACACCAGGCCGATCGCCAAGCCATCGCGGCCGCGACCGGCGGCGTTGTGGGTGATCAGCGCGATGACCCCGGTGGTGCCGAGCACCACCGCGATCCCGGCGTAAGCGGCGTGCCGTGGCTTGGCGAACGCCGGTGCGCCGTACAGCGCGATCCACCCGAGGAACAGCAGCGGGTCCGCCCATTCCAGCCGCCAGCCGACGCCGACGATCAGCGCGGATCCGATTACCGCCAGCGTGAGCAACGGGAAACGGCGGCGCCACAGCAGCAGCACGCAGCCCGCGACGATGGCGATCACGGCCGTCCATCGTGACCCGTACACCGCCAGCAGTCCCACGGCGAGACCGGCCGAGAGCAGCCGGTCCCGTGCTTCGGTCCCCATGCGCACGAGCGTAGAGGTTGACGGCCGCGATCAACTCCGGGTGATTCCCCGGGAAACCTCAGGGTGATGTGCTCGCCCGGTCCGGCTTCCTAGCCTGGCCGCAGCCAACACAGGGGAGAACCGGGATGAAGAAACTCTTGGCCATCGGGCTGGCCGCGCTGAGCATGGTGCCGTCGGCCGCCGCCGCGGGGGAGACGCGGGCCATCGGGGTCGGCGACGTCGTGCAGTTCCGCCGGATCGTCGAGACGAGGCCGGCGCCGGACGGGCGGCGCGCGGCCATGGTCGTCACCGAACCGTCGGTCGACGGCAACACCGTGACCAGCCGGATACTGGTCACCGATGGGGGAGACACCAGGACGGTGACCACCGCGAGCGGCCGGATCGCGAATCTGCGCTGGTCACCGGACGGCGGCTCGCTCGACTACCTCGCGCCGCTCGACGGTGCGGACGAGATCTGGCGGGTCTCCGCCGCCGGCGGGAAGCCGGGCAAGCCGGTCGACTTCGCCGGGCCGGCCGTCGAAATCGGCGGTAAGCACGAGCCGTTCCGGCTGGCCAACGTCCCGCCGCACCAGGCGAAGATCCTCGCCTTCGAATGGTCGCCGGACGGCCGGAACCTCGCGTTCACCACGCCCCGGCCCGGTGGCAGGCCGGTCGACGACGGTGTCGCCTTCGACGACCGCGCCATGGACCTGCGCACGCTCGAGACCGGCGAGTACGACCTGGTGAAGAACGGCCTCTGGCTTTTCGACGCCAGGACCGGCCGCACGAATCACGTGGTCGACTCGGTCATGGGCCCGGTCGCCGCACCCGGCAAACCCGGTATGGCGTGGTCACCGGACAGCGGCAAGCTCGCCTTCGTCACCCGCGAAACCCAGCAGCCCACCGACAACCGGGACACTTTGCGGCTGCTCGAGACCGCGTCCGGCAAGGTATCCACAGTGGACACTGGTGGCGCGCGCGTGCTGACCGCGTGGTCGCCGGACAGCCGGTCTGTCCTCGCCGCCAAGCAGGACCAGCTGCTCGCGTTTCCCGGCGGCGCGGTCGTCGCGACACTGCCTGCCCGGTCTCGGATCTCGGGTAGTGCCTGGTGGCTGGGGGATCGCGTGTTCGCCGAGCTGGCGGACGGCCGTCGCGAGTCGCTCTTCGTCGCACCACAAGCGGGCATGCTCACGCCGGTGTCCACAGTGGATGGAACACTGGCCACTTGTGCGCTGGGCGTGGCCGCCTTCTGTGTCAGGGAAAGCGCATCGACCCGGCCGCGACTGTCCCTTGTCGACCTGAAGACCGGCGCGACCCGAGAGGGTTTCGACCCGAACCCCGGGTTCAGCCGGATCCGGCTCACCACGCCCGAACCGACCGCGACCGGCTACCGGCTCGTGCCGGAGACGTGTCGCCGGACGCGCTGCCCGGCCGTGGTGATCACCCACGGGTACGACGCCACCGAGCGGTTCATGCCCGACGCCAACGAATGGCAGTACCCGTCGCAGGTGTTCGCGGCCAAGGGCTACGTCGTGCTGCTGGTCAACGAAACGCCAGGTGTCCAGGATCCGGTGCCGACCATGGAAGCGGCGGTCCGCGACTGCGAGTTCGCCGACCAGGCACGGGCCGGCATCATGGGCTACAGCCGCGGCGCCTTCGTCGCCGAGGAGGCGATCACCCGATCGACGGTCTTCAAGGCGGCGTCCGCGGGCGACGGTGGCAGCCCGTCGCTCATCGAGGGCTCCGGCCAGACAGCCGAACACGTCAACGCGCCGCTGCTGCAGCAGGTCGGACCGGCCGCGGGGTGGCTGACGCTCAGCATCCACCAGTTCGTGAAGAGCAAGAACATGCCGTCGGAGCTGATGCTGTTCGGCGGCGAGACGCACATCTTCCATCAGCCGAAACACCGCGCGAGCGCGATGGAGCAGAACCTTGCCTGGTTCGATCGCTGGCTGCGAGGGTAAAAATACCGGGGCAACGCCACATGATTAATCGCGGTCAAGGCAATTCTGGTAATAAGACTGGATTTCCACCGAATGGCCGCTGTCCGAGTCAGTGACTCACCGGGTCAAATAAGCGCGCCTTGGAATTCACGACAGGGGAGGCCCCGGGAAATGTCAGCTGTACACAGGATCGGACGCCTGCTGCGCCGGACGGCCTTCGCCGCGGTCGCGGTGGGTGCGCTGCTCGGAAGCAGTCTTTCCGCAGCTCAGGCCACAGTGGAGGACCTCGACAACACCTGGCAGTGCTCGGTGCCTGGCGGCTACACCTATGACCAGGTGCAGAGCCAGCTCGGTGTCTGCAGTCCGAGCGGTTTCGCCAACAGTTATCACCTGAGAAGGCCGCAGGACAACATCTACGCCTGCACTGTTCCCGCCGGATTCACCTACGACCGGACACAGAGTCAGCTGGCGGTTTGCACGTCCAGTGGTTTCGCGAACAGCTATCACCTGCGCGCGCCGGGTGACAATTTCTACGCTTGTTCCGTGCCGTCCGGTTATACCTATGACCGCGTGCAGAGCCAGCTGGCGGTCTGTACTTCCAGTGGTTTCGCTAACAGCTACAACATCCGTGTCCCGCGCAACAACCTGTGGGCGTGCACCGTGCCGTGGGGCTTCACCTACAGCCAGACGCAGAGCCAGCTCGCCGTGTGCACCTCGAGCGGCTTCGCCACCAGCTACCTGCTGCGCGGCTGATCCTGCAAGCGGGTCGTGAGGTGGGGGGGGGGGGGGAGACCGGCGCGAACAACACCACACCACT
>NZ_JBHWEB010000033.1:15022-80343 GCF_042734395.1 Amycolatopsis sp. NPDC059657
GTTCTAACCGGCCGTACCACTCACGACCCTGGTGGCCTAGGCGTTCTCTTCGGCGAGCCGCTCGTTCGCGCTCTGCGTCTTGAGCGGGATCTGCTTGATGAACAGGATCGCCACCAGCGCCAGCACCGCCAGCGGCGCGCCGATCAGGAACAGCTCGCTGGTCGCTTCGCCGTACGCGTCGCGGATGACGTTCGCGATCGGCTCGGGCAGCAGCGCCAGGTTCGGCACCGTGTCACCGGAACCGGCTGGCATGTTCGCCGCCTGCGGGCCGAGACCTTCCAGCGTCAGCGTGGTGATGCGGCTGGCGAGCACCGCGCCGAGCGCGCTGACGCCGATCGAACCACCCAGGCTGCGGAAGAACGACAGCGTCGACGTCGCCGTGCCCAGGTCCTGCGGCGGCACGTCGTTCTGCGCCACCAGCACGAGGTTCTGCATCAGCATCCCGATTCCGACGCCGAGCACCACCATGTACGAGGCCAGCACCACGATGTGGGTGTGCGCGTCGATCGTGCCGAGCAGCAGCAGGCCGGCGATCATCAGCACGCCACCGAGCACGAGGTGGATCTTCCACACCCCGGTCCTGCTGATCAGCTGACCGGACACTGTGGACGAAACGAGCAGGCCGAAGATCATCGGCAGGCTCAGCAGCCCGGCCACGGTCGGCGACTTGCCCAGCGCCAGCTGGAAGTACTGCGACAGGAACACGGTGCCGCCGAACATCGCCGCGCCGACCAGGAAGCTGGCGAGCGTGCTCAGCGCGATCGTGCGGTTTTTGAACAGGCTCAGCGGCAGGATGGGTTCCGGCACGCGCGACTCGACGAACACCGCCGCCGCCAGCAAGACCAGTCCGGTGCCGACCAGCGCGACCGTCCACAGTGAACCCCAGGCGAACTGGTGCCCGGCCAGCGACGACCACACCAGCAGCGTCGAAACGCCCGCCATGATCAGGAACGCGCCCAGGTAGTCGACCTTGACGTCCTTGCGGACGGTCGGCAGGTTCAGCGTGCGCTGCAGCAGCAGGATCGCGGCGACGGCCAGCGGCACACCGATGAAGAAGCACCAGCGCCAGCCCAGCCACGAGGTATCGACGATCGCGCCGCCGATCAGCGGGCCCGCGACCGTGGCGACACCGAACATGCCGCCCATGATCCCGGAGTACTTGCCGAGGTCACGCGGCGAAACGATGCTCGCCATGATGATCGGCACGAGCGCGGTGAGCCCGCCGGCGCCGACACCCTGCGCGACGCGGCTGGCGATCAGCACCCCGATGTCCTGCGAGAACCCGGCGACCAGCGAGCCGACCACGAACAACGCGAGGCCGGCCTGCACCAGGAGCTTCTTGTTGTAGAGGTCGGAGAGCTTGCCCCACAGCGGAACCGTCGCGGTCATCGCGAGCAGCTCGGTGGTCACCACCCAGGTGTAGGACGACTGCGAGCCGCCCAGGTCCGCGATGATCCTCGGCAGCGCGTTGGCCACCACGGTCGACGCCAAGATCGCGACGAACAGGCCCATCAGCAGCCCGGACAGTGCTTCGAGCACCTGCCGGTGCGTCATCGCGCCCGGCCGCGCCTCGGATGTCGTGGTCATGTCTCCCCCATTTCCTTCAGTGTGGTTCCGGTAGTCCGTTGACGACGGCGTCCATCGCCTCGTCCAGCAGTTCTCGTAGTGACGCCTTGCCGCCGAGCGCGTGCCAGCGGCGGATCGCCGCGCTCATCCCCGCGCCGACGAGCGAGAACAGCAGGCTGGGATAGAAGTCCTTGTCCGGATCGAGCCCGCATCGCCGGGCGATGGCCTCGACCAGCTGCCGTTCGCTCTCGGCCTGCGCGACCATCATCCGCGAGACGAGATGCAGGTTCTGCTCGAAGATCGACATCCGGGCCAGCCACTCGTCCCGGTTGTCCTCGACGCGTTTGAAATCGTCGTCCAGCGCGTTCAGCAGCGCGTGCGCGGTGCCGACCTCGGGCGGCGCGGCGAGCAGCGCCTCGATGACAGCCACCGTGCGCTCGTCCCGGTCGGGATAGGCGATGACGACGGCGTCGTCCTTGGAAGCGAAGTAGTTGAAGAAGGTGCGCACGGAGACATCGGCGGCCGCGGCGATGTCCTCGACCGTCACCTTGTCGAGCCCATGCTCGGCAACCAGCCGGACGGCGGCGCGCGCCAGCGTCCGATGCGTCTCGAACTTCTTGCGTTCGCGCAGCGAAAGGCCGGGCGGGGTCTCAGGCATGAAACCAAGGTACCGAGAAACTTGCACGATCTGCAAACTTGCAGAACGTGCACTCTGTCACATGATCCACCGGCGACGCTGAGATATGACCGGCGATGGTTCCTGGTGCGCCCGAGTCGGACGTGGCACGGCTTACCCGCAGGATCGCCGCCTCGAAGAAACCCCGGTACTTCGAGATCCGCTACGAACTGGGCCCGCGCGCGAAGATCCGGCTCACCGGGAACACCGAGGAACGCGGACGGCTTCGCGTGGAAGCCGTCCGCGTTCCTCGGGCGCTGGCGCGACGAGTCGACGTGGATCGTCAGCGAGGTCACCGAGAACACCATGAACACGATGATGGCGATCTCGGTGCAGCTCGCCGAGGCGGTCGCCCAGATGCGGCGCGAGCAGACTTGAGTCAGAGCAGCTTCCACGCCTCCGTCAGCGAGGCGCGCAGGATCGACTCGATCTCGTCGAAGTGCGACTGGTCGCAGATCAGCGGTGGCGCGAGCTGGATGACCGGCTCGCCGCGGTCGTCCGCGCGGCAGTAGAGCCCATTGTTGAACAGTGAGCTGGACAGGTACTTGTGCAGTACCCGCTCGGATTCCTCCGGCGTGAACGTCTCCTTGGTCGTCTTGTCCTTGACCAGCTCGATGCCGTAGAAGAACCCGGCGCCGCGGATGTCGCCGACGATCGGCAGGTCGGTCAGCTTGTCCAAAGTGGACCGGAACGCGGACTCGTTGCGCAGCACGTTGCCGTAGATGTCCTCGCGCTCGATCAGGTCCAGGTTCGCCAGCGCGACCGCGCAGGCCACCGGGTGCCCGCCGTAGGTCGAGCCGTGCATGAACGTGGTCGTGCCTCGGGTGAACGGCTCCATCAGCCGGTCGGTGGCCAGTACCGCGCCGAGCGGGGCGTACCCGGAGGTCAGGCCCTTGGCGGTGGTGATGATGTCGGGCTGGTAGCCGTAGCGCTTGGCGCCGAAGTCGTGCCCGAGCCTGCCGAACGCGCAGATCACCTCATCGGAGACGAGCAGCACGTCGTACTGGTCGCAGATCTCGCGCACGCGCTCGAAGTAGCCGGGCGGCGGCGGGAAGCAGCCGCCGGTGTTCTGCAGCGGCTCGAGGAACACCGCCGCGACCGTGTCCGGCCCCTCGAACTCGATGGCCTGCGCGATCTGGTCGGCGGTCCAGCGGCCGAAGGCGTCGTAGTCGTCCGCGTACACGGGGGCGCGGTAGAAGTTGGTGTTCGGCACCTTCAGCGCGCTCGGCACCAGCGGCTCGAAGTCCTGCTTCGCGCCGGGCAGCCCGGTCAGCGAGAGCGCGCCCGCCGACGTGCCGTGGTACGCCAGCGCACGGCTGACCACCTTGTGCTTGGTGGGCTTGCCGATCTGCTTGTAGTAAGCCTTCGCGAGTTTCCATGCCGTCTCAACGGATTCGCCGCCGCTGACGGTGAAGAACACCCGGTTCAGGTCACCGGGCGCGTCGTTCGCGAGCCGCTCGGCGAGCTGGATCGCGGCCGGGTGCGCGTTGCCCCACAACGGGAAGTACGCGAGCTCGCGTGTCTGCTTCGCCGCCGCCTCCGCGAGCTCTTCACGGCCGTGGCCGACGCCGACGGCGAACAGGCCCGCCAGGCCGTCGAGGTAGCGGTTGCCGCGCGCGTCCCAGACGTACGCGCCCTCACCGCGCACCATCACCGGGATGTCGGCGTTGGCTCCGTCCCCGTGGCGGGTGAAGTGCATCCACAGGTGGTCGCGGGCCGACGTGGCGAGCCGGTCCGAGGTCCAGGTGTTGGTCTCGGCGGTGGCAGTCATCGCTTCCTCGCTGATTTCGTAGTCAGATTACGTGTCTTCTACGTTTATCGCATATTGAAAGCCGGTAAGCAACCGAATCGTGGCCATGGCAGACTCGCGTGGGTGACTGGAACGGTGCTTGTCCTCGGTGGCCGGAGCGAGATCGGCCTGGAAGTGGCGCGCAGGCTCGTCGACGGCGGTGCCACGAAGGTGATCCTCGCCGCACGCCGCAGCGCGGACCTCGACAAAGAGGCTTCACTGCTTAACAAGGCCGAAGTCGAGCGCGTCGAGTTCGACGCCGACGACCTCGGCTCCCACGAAGCGCTCTTCGCAAGCCTTGGCAAGCTCGACACCGTTGTCGTCTCCTTCGGCATCCTCGGCGACCAGGTTCGCGCGGAAGCCGACGCGGCGCACGCGGTTTCAATCGTCCACACCGACTATGTGGCCCACGTGAGCGTGCTCACCCATCTGGCCAATCTCCTCCGTAAGCAGGGCAGGGGGCAACTCGTGGTCTTCAGCTCGGTCGCCGGCGTCCGGGTCCGCCGCGCCAATTACGTCTACGGCTCCGCGAAGGCCGGGCTCGACGGGTTCGCGAGCGGGCTCGCCGACGCACTGCACGGCACGGGCGTCCACCTGCTGCTGGTTCGCCCCGGTTTCGTGATCGGCCGGATGACCGAAGGCATGTCGCCCGCGCCGTTCTCCAGCACGCCGGATCAGGTGGCCGACGCGACGGTCGCGGCTTTGCGCAAACGTCGTTCAGTCGTCTGGGTACCCGGACTGCTACGCCCCGTGTTCGCCGTGATGAAGCTCTTGCCGCGTGCGATCTGGCGCCGTATGCCACGCTGACCTTACTTATAACAAGAACTGAAAGACTTTCTCAGCTTCTTCCCAGGAAACGCGGTGATTCTGGAAATCACTGGGTTTCATACTGTCTGGGAGGAAAGCGGTCGTGTTGGTTACTCACCGTGTTTGGCGGCGTAGTGCCCTCGGCCTCGTCGCGCTCACCGTTCTCGGCGGCACCGGCTATGCCTGGGCGCAGCTGAGCAAGCTCGACACCGGCATCACCGTCGCCGACGTCATCCCGCCGTCCGCGAAGATCCCGGAAGGCGTCTCGCCGTCCTCGGTGGACCAGAACATCCTGCTGGTCGGCATCGACTCTCGTAACGACGCGCAAGGCAACCCGCTTCCGCAAGCACTGCTCGACCAGTTGCACGCGGGCAGCTCCGAAGACGGCGGCGACACCACCGACTCGATCATCGTCGTCCACCTGCCCGCCGGCGGGGGCGCGGCGACCGCGATCTCCATCCCGCGCGACTCCTACGTCCCGCTCGCGGGCAATCTCGGCTCCCACAAGATCAATTCCGCGTTCAGCCGGGGCAAGAACGCCGCGAAGAACCAGCTGCGCGCCCAGGGCCTCAGCGGCGCCGAGCTGGAGAAGCAGAGTGACGCGGCGGGCGCGCGTACCGCGGTCGAAACGGTCCAGCAGGTCACCGGCCTGACGATCAACCACTACGCAGCCGTCAACCTCGCGGGCTTCTACTCGCTGAGCAACGCCATCGGCGGCGTCTCGGTCTGCCTGAACAACCCGGTCAACGACAAGTACTCCGGCGCGAACTTCCCGGCAGGGGAGCAGACGATCTCCGGCGCGGAGGCGCTCGCGTTCGTCCGCCAGCGTCATGGCCTGCCCAGCGACCTCGACCGCATCAAGCGGCAGCAGGCGTTCCTGTCCGGCATGGCGAAGAAGATCCTCAGCGCGGGCACCTTGAGCGATCCGACGAAACTGTCCGATCTGATCTCGGCGGTGCAAGGCTCGCTGGTCATCGACAAGGGTTGGGACATCTTCAGCTTCGCCCAGCAGTTGCGCGGCCTCAGTGCGGGCTCGATCAACTTCACCACCGTGCCGGTCCAGTCGCTCAGCATGGCGACCGGCGACGGTGACGCGGTCAAGGTCGATCTCGGCCAGATCCGCGCCTTTGTCAAGCAGGTCACCGGCCAAGCCGTCAACGGCAACGCCTCGACCGGCACCGGCACCGACTCCAGCGCCGGCGTCGGCCGCATCAAGAACACCGCGAACACGACTTCGACGTCGGACCAGCCGACGTCGAACTCCGTCTCCTGCGTGAACTGACTCGTGAGTGTTCCCGACGGTTAGAACCGTCGGGAACACTCATGACTTCTCTTTATACGAACGCACTCTCACCGGTGATCGCCTTGCCGACGATCAGCGTGTTCATCTCGCGGGTGCCCTCGAACGAGTAGATCGCCTCGGCGTCGGCGAAGAACCGCGCGATGTCGTAGTCGAGCACGATCCCGTTGCCGCCGAAGATCTCCCGGCTCCACGCGACGACCTCACGCATCCGCGAGGTGACGAACGCCTTCGCCAGCGACGAGTGCTCGTCCTTGAAGATCCCGGCGTCCTGCAGGTGCGCCAGCTGGATCAGCATGCCCCACGAGGCGGTGATGTTGCCGAGGCTCTTCACCAGCAGGTCCTGCACCATCTGGAAGCGCGCGATCGGACGGCCGAACTGCTTGCGCTCCTTGGCGTAGTCCAGCGCGAGCTCGTACGCGCCGATCATCACGCCCAGCGCCTGCCAGGCGACGCCGCCGCGGGTGGCGCGCAGGATCTCGCCGACGTCGCGGAACGAGTTGATGTTCTGCAGCCGGTTGGCCTCCGGCACGCGGACGTCGGTCAGCGTGATCTCGGCGTTCTCCACGATCCGGAACGCGATCTTGTTCTCGATCTTGACCGGCACGAAGCCCGCCATGTCCTTCTCGACGACGAAGCCCTTGACCTTGTTGTCGTCGACGTCGCGCGCCCACACCACGACGTAGTCGGCGAAGGTCGCGTTGCCGATCCACTTCTTGGCACCGTTGAGCACCCAGGTGTCACCGTCCCGCTTGGCGGTGGTGCGCATGCCGCCGGCGACATCCGAACCGCCGAGCGGCTCGGTCATCGCGAACGCGCCGATCTTGTCCATCGCGGCCATCTCCGGGAGCCAGCGGTCCCGCTGCTCCTGGCTGCCGCCCGCGTAGATGCTGTACATCGCGAGTCCGTTGTGGACACCGAAGAAGGTGGCCACCGACGGGTCGGTGCGGGTCATCTCCATCGCCATCATGCCGCTCAGCAGGTTCGACGCGGCGGCCCGGTGTTCGCCGTAGCCCTCGTAGGGCAGCCCGGCCAGTCCCTGCTCGCGGAACATGCCGATGAGCTCCTTCGGGAACGTGCCCTTCGCCCAGTTCTCATTGACCAGCGGCTTGACCTGGGTGCGCATGAAGTCCCGCGTCTTCAGCAGAACCTTGCGCTCCTCGTCCGAGAGCAGGGTCTCGTAGTCGTAGAAGTCGGCGACGAGCTGGTCTTCGAGTGTGGTGCCCATATCAGTTCTCCTCCTTGGTGGCACTGTCCAGAGCGGACAGAACCGCGAGCTGCTTACGGTCGCGCGTCTCGGAAAGCTCCGAATACGTGGAGGAGCCGTAGGCCTTTTCGACAGCCTTGATCAGTTCTTCTTGTTCTTCCGGGCCTTGCTCGGGCTGGCCGAGACCGGCCCACATCTTCTTCATCGACACGCCGATGTGCTCGGCCATGTGTCGGTAGCCACCAGGGCCCCCGCCGAGATGCGAGCCGAGGAACGGCCCGACGGTCGACCAGCGGATGCCCAGCGAGTTGGTCATCACGTCGTCGAGTTCTTCAGGCGTGACAACACCTTGCTCGACGAGGTAGATCGCTTCGCGGCTCAGTGCGTTCTGCAGGCGGTTGCCGACGAACCCCGGGATCTCCTTGCGCTCCACCACCGGCACCCTGCCGACGAAGCGGTAAAACTCGACGGCAGCCTGCGTGGCCTCCTCGCTGGTCCGCTCGCCGGGTACGACCTCGACGAGCGGGATCAGGTGCGGCGGGTTGAACGGGTGACCGATGAGGACCCGAGTGGCGTCTTCGAGGTCGCCGGTGAAGGCGGTCGACGGGATCGCGCTGGAGCTGCTCAGCAGCAGCGCGTGCGACGGGGCTTCCTTCACCAGCGTGGCGAAGAGGTCCTTCTTGAACTCGACGTTCTCCGGGCCGTTCTCCTGCACGATGTCCGCGTTACGCACGGCTTCCGTGACGTCCTTGGCCAGGTGCACGCGAGCCGGGTCGAGCGTCAAGCCTTGCTCCGCCAGGTGCGGCATGAACTCCGCCAGCGCGTTCGCGACGGCTTCTTCCAGGTCGGGCCGGGGATCGGAAACCCAGACGTCCATGCCGTGTCCCGCGAACAGTGCTGTCCACGAGAGACCGATGGTGCCCGCTCCGATGACTGCCGCTGTGCCGAACTTCATGACCGGGCTTCTTTCAAGTAGTCGTAGACCGGCTTGACCGGAGCCAGGGTGAGGTCGGTGAGGATGTGGCTGGCGGAAACGACTTCCCGCACCGGCAGGTCCGCCAGCGGCGCCAGCACGTGTTCGAAGAGCTGCAGCCGCGCGGGCCCGGTCCATGCCTCCTTGACCACCACATCGGTGATCTCGGTGCGGACCAGCTCGCTGACGCGGGGGCTGCCGTCGTAGTTCGGGACGATCTTGAGCATGAAGGTCGGCACGGTGATCTGTGCCTCTGCCTCACGCAGGTCGAGCCGGTTGTGCTTGTAGCCCATGGTCGCGGTGGCGACCCGGAGCGTGCCGTAGTCGAGCGTGCCGACCAGCGTGCCGTTGTCGGTGTAGAGGTTCGGCGCCCCGACGGTCTTGGGGTAGGCGCTGATCTCGCGGCCGGACGCGGTCGCGGCGAAGTTGTCGAGGTACATCGCGTGCAGGTACTCGCCGTGCTCGCCGTCGAAGGTGACCGGGATGGCCTGGCCGGACTCGGTGTACGGGCCGTACCCGCTGACGTCACCCATCTTCATGACCTCGAAGCGCACCAACGGTTCTTCGATCTGAAGCGGCTCGGGGACGACCGCGCGCAGTGCTTCGATGTCGGTCCGGTAGACGATGTTGAGGTACTCGCGGTTGGTGAAGCGGGGGACCACCGGCGCGTACGCGGGGTTCGCGAGCGGGGTCGTGACGTGCTGGAGCACTTCCTGGGTGTTCATCGTCCTGTCCAAACCGGCTGGCGGCGCTCGGCGAAGGCCTGCATGCCTTCACGGACGTCGGCCGAACCCATCAGCTGAGCCATTTCCTTGCGCTGCGCGTCGAAGGCGTCCGTTTCCGGGACACCGTGCGCGGCGGTGACGATCTTCTTCACGGCGGCCAGCGCGAGCGGCGCGTTGGCGGTGAGCTGCTCGGCGAGCTGGAGCGCGACCGCGGTGGCCTCGCCGGTCGCGACGACCCGGTTCACCAGGCCGAGTTCCGCGGCGCGGGTGCCGGTGACCGGCTCCCCGGTGAGCAGGAACTCCATCGCCAGGTGATGCGGGATCCGTTGCGGCAGGCGGATCACACCGCCGCCCGCGGCGACCAGGCCGCGCTTGACTTCGGGGAGACCGAACTTCGCGTCCTCGGCGGCGACGATCAGGTCACACGCCAGCGCGAGTTCGAACCCGCCGCCCATCGCGAAGCCTTCGACGGCCGCGATCAGGGGCTTGGCGGTCTCCCGTTCGGTGAGCCCGCCGAAGCCGAGCCCGTCGATCGACGGCGACTCGCCTTTCAGCGCGGCCTTGAGGTCCATACCGGCGCTGAAGGTGCCTTCCGCGCCGGTCAGCACGCCGACTCGGAGGTTCGGATCGGCTTCGAGCTGGTCGATCGCTTCGGCGATGCCCCGCGCGACCGCCGCGTCGACGGCGTTGCGGGCCTGGGGCCGGTCGATCGTGATGAGTAGTGAAGAACCGAGGATTTCGGTGCGCACACTCATGGTGGTGCCTTCTTTCTGCTTACGCTTCTTACGCGAGTTCGCTGAGAACCTCAGCGGTGTGCTGCCCGGGAAGCGGGGCCAGCGAGCGGATCGAGGCCGGGGTGGCCGAGAACTTGACCGGGATGCCGACGGAGCGGATCTTGCCCTCGCTCGGGTGCTCGACGACGTCGAGCAGGTGACCGCCCGTGACGTAGGTGTCCTCGTGCGCCTTGTCGAGTTCGAGGACCGGGGCCATCGGGATGCTGTGCTTCGCGCAAACCTCGGACCACTCCTCGGTGGTCAGCGCCGGCGCGCATTCGGTGACCAGTGCCATCATCGCGGTCTGGTCCTCCGGGGCGACCGTGTCGCCGTTGACGCGCGGGTCTTCGGCGAGGTCGGGACGGCCCGCCGCCTGGAAGAAGTCGCGGAAGTTCTGCGGGTTGTAGGGGATCACGCAGGCGAGGCCGTCCTTGGTGGGCACCGCGGCGTGGCCCTTGAGCATCGACAGCGGGAACCCGGTCTGGCCCTGCACCGGCTCGAAGACGTGCCCGGAGAGGTGCTCGACCAGGTTGAACGCGATCAGCGTGTCGGTCATCGGGACCTCGATGTGCTGGCCTTCACCGGTCTTGCGCTGATGCACGAGCGCCGCGAGCACGGAGTAGACGATGGTCAGCGCCGAGACCTTGTCGCCGATGATGGTCGGCAGGTAGGCGGGGGTGCCGAGCGCGCGGTTCGTGATGTCGACCAGGCCGGAGGAGGCCTGCACGGTCTCGTCGTACGCGGCGTTGCCCGCGCGGTCGGAGTCGGCGCGGAAACCCTGGGCGTGCGCGTAGATCAGCTTCGGGTTGCGCTCGGCGACATCGGCGTAGTTGAGGCCGAGGCGGGCCAGCGCGCCGGGGCGCATGTTGGTGATCAGCACGTCGGCGGTGTCGATGAGCTCGAGCGCCTTGGCGCGCTGGTCTTCGTCCTTCAGGTTCAGCGCCACACTGCGCTTGTTGCGGTTGACGTTGAGGTTCAGCGGGGTCATGCCGGGGGTGGTGCGGTACTGGCCGTTGCGGACGGTGTCCGACGGCGACTCGATCTTGATCACGTCCGCGCCGAGGTCACCCAGGATCTGGGCCGCGTACGGGCCCATGACCACCGTCGAGAGGTCGATCACCCGCACGCCGTCCAATGCCCCGGTGCTGGCGCCGGTGACAGTTTCTGTGGTGTCCATCGTCACTCCTCTTCGGTGTCTCTCTTCGCTATGCCAATGACGTTAGTAGCGAAAAGACAAAGAGGGAATGATCATGATGCGAAGAATGGCATGACCGCAGCGGTCATACCATTATCGGCTCCTGGAATACGATTTTCGCGTGCTCGATCAATTCGCTCAGATCGGTTCGATCGGCGCGCCAGAGCAGGCCGGTCCGCAGTTCGGGAGTGAAATCCTCAATAGGTAGAATGGTGACATTGTCCAGTTTGTACCCATGCATGGGACTGCTCGGATCGAGCATCGAGATCGAGAATCCCATTCCGCTGGAAATGAGTTCCGCCATCCCGCTGTAGCCCGTGCTCGGGAGTTTCAGCCGCTGCTTGACGCCGGCGGCGGAGAGCGCGGTGTCGAGTTGCTCGAAGTAGGTGGGCGTGGCTTCGGCCGGTGCCGCCATGTACGGCAGATCCACCAGATCGGCGAGCCTGACGGTCGTCTGCCCCTCGAAGCGATCGGCGGGCACGGCGGCGCCGAGGCGTTCGGACATCACTTCGATCTGGGAGAGCGCGGGATCGTTCGCCGGCAGCCTGGCGAGGGTGAGCGCGAGCCTGCCTTCGTGCACGCCGTCGACCAAATCCGCTGTGGTGCCAGGCCAACGCTTGAGATCGAAGCGCTCGCGGCAGCGGTCTTCGAGAAGCTTGACCTTGTCGCGCAGCGCCGGATGCACGCCGGCGGGCATGCCGATGAAGACCGTGCTGCGTGCCGGCTCGGCCGCCTCGCGCAGCCGCCATGGGATCGCGTTGACCTGTTCGAGGATGTCCTTGGCGAGGGGGAGCAGCGCCTGCCCCGCGGGGGTGAGCGCGACCTTGTGGGTGCTGCGCTCGAACAGTTTCTGGCCGAGTTCGTGCTCGAGATCCTTGACGCGCTGGCTCAACGGAGACGCGGCCATGTGCAACTTGCGCGCCGCCTGGGAGAAGTTGAGTTCCTCGGCGACCGCGACGAAATACCTGAGGTGCAGCATCTCCATGTCGTCAGCCTAGCCGGACCTCGCCCCCTGCCTGATCAGGGCGTTCTTCCTCCCCGATCACTCGCCAGAGTGACAAGGTTGCACATCCCCGACCCGCCCTCGTAACGTCGAACAGGTGAGCGAAACAAATCCACTGACAGAGGCGGCCCGCCCGGTGCGGGACGCGAATTCGCCGAAGATGTCCAAAATCGAGCTGGGAGAAGTGATCCGTGAAACACAAAAAGCAGCAGCGCAGGTGGAAGCGGTTCGGCTCGGTGCGGCCGTCACGGCCGAAGACGACCACGCCGAGGCGCTGGTGGCCGAGAGATTCGAGGTCGCACCGAGCCGATCACCCGGCTAGCCGGTCGCGTCCCGGTCATCAGTCCGGCGCAGCACCAGGCACAGGAATCCCCACGTCTCCCGGTAGGTCCGCAACCATTCGGTCCGGTGCGTGGTGGCCACCGTGAGCGCTTCGCGGCCGTCCGGGTCGTCCTGGCGGTCGAGCGCCCACGAGGCGAGCGAGCCCGTCCAGGCCCACTCGTAGTCGTCCAGTTCCCGCCGGGTGCTGACGTGCCCGGTCACGGGCGTCCAGCCTTCGGCGACCACGCTGTCCACTGTGGACGCCAGGTCGCGGAAGTCGCCGAGCATCTCGATGGCTTCGGCGCTGGGTTCGCGTTCCCAGAACCCGTCGCCGACCAGCACCCGCCCGCCGGGTGCCAGGTGCTCGCGAGCCGCGGCCAAGGTGGGCAGCAGGCCGCCGAACACGTGCGCGGCCCCGACGCTCAGCACGACATCGAACGGGCGCTCGGAAGCGAACTCGGTCGCGTCCTGCCGATGCAGGGTGAGCCGGTCGTGCACGCCGAGTGCTTCGGCGGCCGCACGGGCGTGTGCCAAAGCCGGCTCGGCGACATCGACGCCGTCCGCGTGCAGATCCGGGTAGGTGGCAAGGGCGCGCAGCAGCCATTCCGCGCCACCACAGCCGAGGTCGAGCACGCGGTCGCCGGGCCGGATGGCCCTGGCGAGCAGCGCGCGCACGGAGTCGTCGGCGAGCGGTGCGGCGATCGGGTGATCGGCATGGGCGAGGCGGGAGATGAGATCACGATCCACGGCGCGCAGCCTACGGAAATCGCCGCCGAGCGCACCCGGTTTTCCCGTCCGCGCTTGACAGCGTGGGATCTGGCACGACGATGGCCTCGGGTTCGAGTCGCTCGCGCCGCCAGCCGAAGGAGAAACGATGAACTGGACCTTGGAAGTCGTGGCCGTGCCGGTGTCCGACCTGGACCGCGCCAAGACCTTCTACGCGGACAAGCTCGGTTTCACCGTGGACCACGACACGAGAATGGGCGGTGACGACGGTTTCATCCAGCTGACACCGCCCGGCTCCGGCTGCTCGGTCGTGCTCAGCAAGGGCATCGTCGGGATGGCGCCCGGCACGCTCAAGGGCGTCCAGCTGGTCGTCAACGACCTGCCCAGGGCCAGGGCCGAGCTGATCGAACGTGGCATGGAGGTCGGCGAGATCCAGGTGTTCGGCAAGGAAGGCCCCCGTCCGATGGAGGAGGGAGACGACCTGAACAACGTCGGCTTCGTGTTCTTCGAAGACCCCGACGGCAATGGCTGGGCCATCCAGCAGATCACCGCCCGCGACTAGAAAAGCGTTACCGCTGTTTGAAAACACCAGAGTGGTTACTGGCAGCCGAACTCACCGCGCGAGCGGCAGGGTCACCGTGAACGCGGCCCCGCCTTCGGGAGCGGGGCCCGCGGTCAGCGTGCCGCCCATCCGGGTCACCAGGCCGTGGGCGAGCGCGAGCCCGATCCCGGAGCCGACCGGCCGCTTGTCCCGGTACTTCTTGTTGAGCACGCCGCGATCGAAGGCCACCGGGTAGTCCTCGGCGGCCAGGCCGGGCCCGCCGTCCCGCACGGCGAGCCTGGCCTGTCCGTCGACGGTCAGCGCCAGCACGATCGGCGCACCGGCAGGGGTGACCCGCAGCGCGTTCTCCGCCAGCCCGTCGATGACCTGCCGCAGCCGTCGCGGGTCGGCCACGACGTGCACCGGGTGCGGCGGGACGACCACCTCGAGTGCCACCTCCCTGGTGGCGCACCGCAGCCGCCAGACCTCGGCGCAGTCGGTGACCAGCGCGACCAGGTCGAGTCCGGTCAGGTCGAGCCGGAACTCGTCGGCGCCCAGCCGTGCCAGGTCCAGCAGATCGCTGACCAGGCGTTCGAGGCGCTGGGCCTCGCGCTGGATGGTGTCGCCCGCCCGCCGCGCGTCTTCGCCCTCGGCCACTCCGTCGGCGATGGCCTCGGCGAAGCCGTTGACGGCGGTCAGCGGGGTGCGGAGTTCATGGGAGACCGAGAGCAGGAACTCCCGTTGCCGCGCTTCGCTGTAGCGCAGCGCGTCGGCCAGTTCGTTGATCGAGGTCGCCACCTCGGCGACCTCGGCGGGTCCTTCGATCGGCACGCGCAGGTCCCGCCGTCCGCCTCGCATGCTCGCGGCGACAGCGGCCGCGTGGCGCAGCGGGCGGGAGAGGAGCCTGCCCAGCGCGACCCCCGCGAGCGCGGCGACCAGCAGCCCGATGCCCAGCGCGATCAGGATGTTCCTGATCAGCTTGCGCATGGCCACGCCCTGCGCGTCCACGGACTGCACGAGCGCGAAGGTCTCGCCGGTCCCGATCGATCGGGTCTCGACCAGGAACTGCTCGCCGTCGATCAGCACCTGCTGCGACGAGTTCCCGTTGAGGCCCGCCTTCGCCGCGGCGCGGGTCGCGATCGGGTCGTCGCCGGCGGGCTTGCCGTTCGGGCGCTGGACGACGACCGTGATCCCTTGCCCGCGCACCACTTCGGTGATCCTGCCCGCGCGGAAGCGTGCGTTCGGGATCCCGCCATCGAACTGGCCGGCGAGCACGTTCGCCTGGGCGGCCAGTGACTGCTGCAGCACGTCCTTGCCCGCCGAGTTGACCAGCCTGGCCGCCACCAGCCCGGCGACGACCACGGCCACCCCCGCGACGGCGAGGCAGACCACGGTGATGCGCAACGCGAGCGAGGTGCGGCGGCCGGGCTTCGTCATCACTTGTCCGCCGAATAGCCGATGCCGCGGACCGTCCTGATCGGACTGTGGTCACCGAGTTTCGCCCGCAGCTGGGCGATGTGCACGTCCACCGTGCGGGTGCCTGCGGACGCGGCGTACCCCCACACGGAGCTCAGCAGCTGCTCACGCCCGAACACCTGGCCCGGATGGCGCAGCAGGTGCGCGAGCAGGTCGAACTCCGTCGAGGTGAGCCCGATCTCGGCCTCACCGGCCCAGGCCCGGCGCTGCGTCAGGTCGACGCGGACGCCGCCGGCCGAGTAGACCTCGGACGGCGGCGTCGCGGCGGCGGCCCGCCGCAGTACGGTGCGGACCCGGACCGCGAGTTCACGGGGGCTGAACGGTTTCGTCAGGTAGTCGTCGGCGCCGATCTCCAAGCCCAGCAGGCGATCCAGCTCGTCGTCGCGTGCGGTCACGAACAGCACCGGCGTCCAGTCGCCCGCCGCGCGCAGCGTCTTGCAGATCTCCAGGCCGTCCATTCCGGACAGCCCGATGTCGAGCACGATGGCGACCGGCTTCAGCCTGCGCACCGCGGCGAGCGCGGCCGCGCCGTCGGACTCGACATGGACGCCGAACCCGTCGCGTTTCAGGTACATCGCGGCGAGCTCGGCGATCGCCGCCTCGTCCTCCACGACGAGGACCAGACCCCGTCCTTGCTGCTGCATGGCAGGCATCCTGCCAGCCTCGTCCCGACCCTTCAGGTACACGTCCCGACTCTCCCGGCACGCGTGCCGACCCTCCGGGTACGTGCCCCGACTCCCGAGGCACGCGTGCCGACTCGCCGGGAACCCAGCGCGCTAGCCGTCACCGGCCATGTCCGCGTCGATGCTGTCGAGCATGGACTGGATGGCTCCCAGCTCACCCGGTGCCGTGGTCGTCTCCGTGGCCGGGCCCGAGGACGCCTCGTCCTGGCAGGCCGCGCAGCCGAGCACGGCCAGCAGGGTCACCGCCACCGCGGCGGCCGCGCGCCTCACTTCGTCGGCCCGGTGGCGGGCTTGCAGTGCGCCGCGGTGAAGTCGTCGAGCTTCTTCTTCGCGTCGGCGAGCTGCGGAAGCCGGTCAGAGCGCTTCTTGGCGCGCTCGTCGAGTTGCGCGGCGCGGTCGTTGTGGTTCTTGGCGCGCTGGTCCTGGGCTCGGGCCTTCAGGTTGGCCACCGAGCCGCGGATCTCCGCGCCGCCGTTGATCCGCTCGGTCGCCTTGGCGGTCCGGGTGGTCAGCCTCGGGATCCAGGTGCCGCAGACCGCCTGGGACTCCTCGGGGCTGAGCGTGATCGGCGCGACCGGAGCCGGGGAAGTCTGCGCGGACGCGAGCGGCGCGATGGCCACCAGCCCGATCGCCACCCCGCTGCCCGCCAGCGCCAGCCTGCGCGTCCAGCTGGTCAGTTCCATCGTTGCTCCTCGAGTTCGGGTCACCGGCGCGCTGCCGGTATGACAGAACTCTGGCCGCCACGTGTTCGAGCGGTGTGGGAGCAATGTTCGGGTTAGGTAAGGACTCCGCGCGCGTATCTGTCGAGGAAGCGGTCCATCGCCGCCGTGACCGCTTCGACGTCACCGGTAGTGACCAGATCGAGCAGGAGCCCGCGCGTCACGGCGAGCCCCAGCCGGGCGTGGCTTTCCCGGTCGGCTTCGTCGACGCCCAGCCTGCCGAGCAGCTCGGCCATCGGCGCCAGCCAGTCGTCGATGATCCCGTCGAGCATCTCGGTGGTACCCGGCCTGCCCTGCAGTGCCTGGCCGTAGAGCTCGAAGAACAGCCTTTCGTTGTGGCGCAACGCTTCGCCGGTGAGATGGCGCCAGAACTCGCGGGCGATCTCGAATGGTGACCGGTCCGCGCCGAGATCCAGCCCGGCGAGCACCGCGCGCTGACGGGCTTCGACCTCGCGGACGACCTCGACGAGCAGGCCCTCCTTCGAACCGAAGTGGTAGATCAGCATCCGGTGGCTGGTGCCGATCGCGGCGGCCAGCGTGCGCAGGCTGAGGTCACCGACCCCGTGCCTGGCCACGTGGTCGATGGCGGCTTCGAGCAGCTTGCGTTTCGGATCCGGCACCGGTGCTTCCCTTGCCTCGCTGGTGAACCAGATGGTACATGTACCACATGGTTCAGATTTCGGCGCGAGCGCACGCGCAGGCGGCGCCGGCCGTCGTCTACGCGCTGCTCCGCGATGGCGCGAGCTGGCCGGAGTGGTCGCCGCTAGGGGCGTTCGAGCTGCTCAGAGAGGGCGAGACGGAACGTGAGGGCGTCGGTGCGCTTCGCCTCTTCCGTACCGCGAGTATCAAAAGCCGAGAGGAGATCGTCGAGCTGGTCCCGGACCGGCGGCTCAGTTACGAGCTGCGCGGCGGGCTTCCGCTGCGGGACTACCGGGCCGATGTCGACCTCACCCCGCGTGATGGTGGCACGGACATCCACTGGCATTCCCGGTTCGAGCCCAAGATCCCCGGCACCGGCTGGTTCTATCGCTGGTTCCTCGGCCGGGTGCTCCGGCAGATGGCCCGAACCCTCGCGGCGCGGGCGGATGCGACGGCCCCATAAGCTGGCCCCATGTCAGCGCCACGACGGGGAACGACCGGCCGTACCCAGGAGGAACGCAGTTCGGCCATGCGGCTGCGGCTGCTGGACGCCACCATCGACTGCCTGGTCGAGTACGGCTACGCGGGCACCACGACCACCAAGGTCGCCGACCTCGCCGGTGTCACCAGGGGCGCGCAGGTGCACCACTTCCCGACGAAGACCGACCTGGTCACCTCCGCGATCCGGCACCTCGCCGCGAAACGCACCGAGGTCGCGATGGCCGAGCTGGACCGGCTCAAGGCCTCGGCCGACCCGATCGGGGACGCGCTGCAGCTGCTGTGGGAGATGCACCAGGGCCCGGTGTTCTCCGCGACCGTCGAGCTGTGGGTCGCCTCGCGCACCGACGACGAGCTCCGGCAGCAGATGGCGGCCGTCGAACCGATCGCCACCAGCAGCCTGGTCGACTTCGGCAAGGCACTGATGCCGGAGTACGCCGGGCATCCCGAGTTCCTGCACGCGGTCTACACGGCGATGGACGTGGTCCGCGGCATCCTCATCGCGAGCTGGGCCACCCGCGACCAGGCCGAGCTCGAAGCCCGCTGGGCACGCGGGCGCGGCCACCTCCGCCTGCTGTTCGCCGGCCTGCTGGAGTCGGCGGCCGCGCCACACTGAGCCCGGGTTCAGTGCACCGCCGAGGCGACGAACTCCTTGAGGGACACGGGGTCCCGCCCGATCAGCTTGCGCAGGTCCTCGCGCGGCAGGTCCATCTCGCCGCGGGCGAGCGTGGCGTAGAAGTCCACGATCAGCCCGACCATGTGCTCGGGCACGCCTGCCGCTGCCAGCCCGGCCGTCGCCTGCTCGGGCGTGATCTCCTGATAGGTGATCTCCTTGCCGGAAGCCTCCGCGATCGCCGCCGCCCAGTCCGCGTAGCTGTACGAAACCGGGCCGCCCAGCTCGTAGATCGCGTTCTCGTGGCCTTCGGTGGTGAGCACCACCGCGGCGGCCCGCGCGTAGTCCTCGCGCGCGGCGGGCGCGAACCGGCCGCCCTGGCTGGAGTTGGCGATCGAGCCGGTGGCCAGCGCGCCCGCGACGGTGCCCAGGTCGTTCTCGAAGTACCAATTGTTGCGCAGGAAGGTGAACGGGATCCCGGTGGCCTTGATGGCCTCCTCGGTCGGGCGGTGCGTGTTCGCCAGCGAGATGCCGTTGGTGTCGGCCGCGGTCAGTGACGTGTAGAGGATGTGCTTGACGCCTGCCGCTTTCGCCGCGTCGACCGCGGCGGTGTGCTGGCGAAGCCGGACCGAGTCCTCGCCCGCGGTCGAGATGATCAGCAGCTTGTCGGCGCCCGCGAACGCGGCTGGCAGCGTCTCCGGCCGGTCGAAGTCGCCGTGGCGGACTTCGATGCCCAGGTCACCGGCCTGCTCGGGGGTGCGCACGCTGCCGACGACCTCACTCGAGGGCACGCGCTCCAGCAGGTGTTTCACGATCAGCCTGCCGAGCTGTCCGGTCGCTCCGGTCACCACGATGGTCATGTCATCTCCTTGGTTCGAGGTCGTTCACCAACTCGAACTCGGCTTCAAAGCCAATAATTCCTTTGGGAAAGTAATGACTTTGAGGTGTGTTACTATCTCAGGGAAAGTAAGGAGCGTGCCGTGCTGCCCAACCCGTTCGAGAAGGAATGCCCGACCCGCCAGATCCTGGACCG
This sequence comes from Amycolatopsis sp. NPDC059657, assembly GCF_042734395.1. Lineage (NCBI taxonomy): Bacteria > Bacillati > Actinomycetota > Actinomycetes > Pseudonocardiales > Pseudonocardiaceae > Amycolatopsis > Amycolatopsis sp. NPDC059657. The sequence continues at coordinate 34,286 of NZ_JBHWEB010000033.1, forward strand.
GATCGGCGATCGCTGGACCGTGCTGATCATCCTGACGCTCGCGGACGGGCCGCGGCGGTTCACCGACATCGGGAAGCGGGTCGAGGGCATCTCGCAGAAGGTGCTCACCCAGACCCTGCAGAGCCTGGTCCGCGACGGCATGCTCACCCGCACCGCGTACGCCGAGATCCCGCCGCGTGTCGAATACGAGCTGACCAAGCTGGGTCGCAACCTCGCCGAAACGGTCGCCTACCTCGACCGCTGGGCGCGCGAGCACATCGACGAGGTCATCAAGGCACGCGAGGCCTACGACGGGGTCAACGCGTGACGAGCCCGGCCTCGTGCGCGAGCAGCCCGGCCTGGGTCCGGTTGGCGCAGCCGAGTTTCACGAGCATCCGCGAGACGTAGCTCTTCACGGTCGCCTCCGAAAGATGCAGCCGCTTGGCGATGTCCGCATTGGACAGTCCTTCGCCGAGGCATGCCAGCACTTCGGTCTCACGCTCGGTCAGCGAGGCCGCGCGGCGGCGGGCGTCCTCGCCGCGCTGCGCGCTGTCGGCGCCCGCGGCCACCAGCCTGCGCGCGGCTGACGGCGAGAGCACGGTGTGCCCGTCGGCGGCCACCCTGACCAGCCCGATCAGGTCTTCCGGCGGCGTCGACTTCACCAGGAACCCGGCAGCGCCGGCGCGCAGCGCGCGGATGACGTAGGTGTCGGCGTCGAACGTGGTGAGCGCGACGACGGCGGGCGGGCTGGGCAGCTCGGCGATGCGTTCGATCGCGGTGAGCCCGTCCACCCCCGGCATCCGCAGGTCCATCAGCACCACCCTCGGCCGGTGCCGCACCACCATTTCGACGGCTTCGGCGCCGTCCTGAGCCTGCGCGACGACCTCGATGTCGTCGGCGGAGCCGAGGATGGTGCGCAGATGCGCGCACACCATCGGCTCGTCATCGACGACGACGACCGTGATCATGCTGTGCGCTTTCTGCTGTGGGGACATAGGCGGGCAGTATCGCACTGACCTCGAAGCCGCCGCTGATCACCGGCCCGGCCCGCAGGGTGCCGCCGATCAGCTCGACCCGTTGCCGCAGGCCGGACAAGCCCGCGCCGGAGCCGCTCCCGGCGAGCACCGGGTCCGGCGCGCCGCGTGGCGGCGAGTTGCGGACTTCGATGTCCAGACCATCGGGCCGATAGCGCAGCGCGAGGTCCACTTCGGATCCCGGCGCGTGCTTGCGGACATTGGTCAGCGCCTCCTGCACCACCCGGTAGGCCGTCCGCGCGACAGTGGGCGAAAGCCCGTTCCCGTCGCCGTCGACACTGAGCCGTACGGGGATGCCGACCGACTCCGACTCGGCCGCCAGCGTCGCGGGATCGGGCAGATCGACCACGGCGGCGGCCTGGGCGGTGCCGGTGTCCTGTTCGGTGCCACGCAACACCCCGACCAGGTCACGCAGCTCGTCGAGCGCGCGGGTGCCCTCGCTGCGGATGCCTTCGGCGGCCTCACGCACCGAAGGCTCCTTTGAGGACACCGTCAAGGCGCCCGCGTGCAAGACCATCAGGCTCAGCCGATGCGTCACGACGTCGTGCATCTCGCCCGCGAGCCGTCTGCGCTCCTCGGCTCGCGCCTGCTCGGCGAGCAGATGCTGCTCGCGCTCCGCCCGTTCGGCGCGGTCGCGCAGCGAGCGCAGCAGATCCCGGCGGGCCTGCAGGTACAGCGAACCCAATGACGGCAACACGGTGCTGGCCAGCCCGAAGGGAATGACCGCCCAGCTCGGATGCCAGACGCGGGTACTCAGCACCATGAAGATCCCGGTGAGGATGAGCACCGATCGCCGGTCGAGCACGCGCACCAGCACGCAGAGCAGCACCGAGGTGATGGTCGGCACGGTCGCCAGGCTGATCGGATGTTCGGGCGTGAACAACCCGGGCGCCAGCTCGTCGGAGATCAGCATCAGCGTGGCGCCCGCCAGCACCAAGCCCGCGACGATCCTCGGGTAGCGGAAAGCGAAGATCAGTGAGAGGTCGAGCGGTATCTGCAGCAGGAACACGGCATAGGGACCGGCCCAGCCCGTCGTCGGCTCGTTGAGCGAACCCATCAGCGCGTCGAGCCCGGTGAACACGACCGCGGCCACCACCAGCCAGATGTGGTCGCTCTTGGTCGGCGCGGGTCCGCAGGTCATTCGCCCACGGTAGCCACCGGCCGCCCGCGCGGCGGCGGAAAACCCCTTTCGCGTGATCGTGAGCCGACGAAAGTTGCGGGTGCCCAGGCAGGCGGCGACTTTCGTCGACGCGGTTGCCCACCTTGATCCGTTACGCCGTGCCCTCCCGATGCCGTGGACTGAGCACCATGGACGGGATCGACAAATTCGCCAGGTGGCCGGTGCTCGCCATCGCCGGGGCGGCGGGCGTGGTGCTGCTGATCACGAGCGGGCGCTACGGGCACGGCTTTGACGAGGCCTACTTCCTCGTCGCCGGTCGAGATCACTTGAACTGGGGGTATTTCGACCAGCCGCCGTTGATCCCGCTGCTCGCGGGCGGGCTGGACAGTCTGTTCCCGGGGAACCTGGTCGCGTTGCGGCTGCCCATGACGCTCGCCGCGATGGGCGGGATCGCCGTCACCGCGCTGATCGCCCGCGAGCTGGGCGGCCGCCGCGCGGCCCAGGTGATGGCCGCCGCGGCGTATGCCTGCAGCAGCGCGTTGATCCTGAGCCACTGGATCGCGACCTACGCGCTGGATCCGTTCCTGTGGACGGTGATCACCTGGCTGGTGGTCCGCTGGGTCCGGGTGCGCGATGATCGGCTGCTGCTCCTCGCGGGCGTGGTCACCGCGATCTCGCTGCAGACCAAGTTCCTGATCCCGGCGTTCTGGGTGCTGCTGGCGCTGAGCGCGCTCGTGTTCGGCCCGCGAGACCTGCTCCGCAGGCCGATGTTGTGGGCAGGCGCCGCGATCGCGGTCGTGATCACGATCCCCAACTTGGTCTGGCAGGCTCGCAACGGCTGGCCGTACGCGCAGATGAACGAAGTCGTGAAGGCCGAATTCCCCGGTGTCTGGCCATTCCTGCGTGACGGCTTGCTCGGCGCCGGCATCAGGATCGGCGTGCTCGCGTTCCTCTACGGGCTGTGGCGGCTGCTGCGTTCACCGGACTTGCGGCCGTACCGCTTTCTCGGCGTGACGACGCTCGCGCTGATCGCCGCCTTCCTGCTCGCGCAGGGCCGGTCGTACTACCTGATCGGTGTCTACGCGCTCCCGTTCGCCGCCGCGTCGGCGGAACTCGAACGCCGGCGGCTGGTCCGGTGGTGGAAAGCCGTTGCCTGGCCCGCTTTCGTGTTGTCGGCCGTGGTGACCGTGGCGGCGCTGCCGATCTACCCGGCATCCACAGTGGACAAACTGCCCACGTATGTCGGCATCGCCCCGCTCGGCACCTCCTTCGCCGGCGGTGAGCTCCCGATCGCGCGGCTGGCCGAAACCGTGGACGGGATCTGGGCTTCGATGCCGCCGGAAGAACGCGCGCGCACGGCGGTGTACGCGGAGATCTACCCGTTCGCGGCCGTGGTCGAACGGGACGGCGCGTCGCACGGTATCGATCGTGTCTACAGTGGACACCGAGGCTACTGGTACTTCGGCGCGCCACCGGAGTCCGCGGACTCCGTGCTGTTCTTCGGTCTCGACCCCGGCTTGCTCAAGCCGCATTTCGCCACGATGACGCCGGTCGTCGACGGACTCATCTGGCGCTACACCGGGAAACTGGCACCATGGAAGCAGATCTGGCCGCAGCTGAAGCGGCAATGAGGGGAACATGATGAGGGAACTGTCCTTACCGGCCCAGGCTTACCTGCTGGCGTTGAACGTCGAACGCCATCGCCTGCCCGACCGGCAACGCGCCGGCTACCTGATCCGCGCGGCCGCTTTGACCGACCTGCTGACGCGTGGACGGGTGACCGACGACAACGGCATGGTGGCACCGGTCGCCGCCGGCGCCACCGGCGACGTCGTGCTCGACGACGTCCTCGCTCACATCGCCGAGCACCGGCCCGCCAAGTGGAAGACCTGGATCCGCCGAGACTTCCGCGGCACGCTGGCCGCGGTCGAGGCCCAGCTCGAAGCCGCGGGCGTCATCCGAGTCGACCACGCCCGGGTGCTGGGGTTGTTCCCCAGCGTCCGGCCGGTGGTGCTCGACGCGCGGCTGGTGGAGAAACTGCGCGCCCGGATCATCGAGGCAGTGCGCGGCCCGAAGCCGGTCCACGAGGTCACGTCGGCGGACGCGGCGCTCGCGTCGCTCGTCGCGGCGATCGAGCTCAAAAGCGTGATCAGCGGGCGCGACCGGCGGGAGAACCGGGCCAGGCTGGACGCACTGGCGAGCCAGGGCGGCGCGACGGTTCCCGCGCTGCGCAAGGTTTTCCGCGACCTGCGCGCGGTGCGGGCGAGTGCCGCGAGCTCGGGAGGCGGGGGCTAGACCCGGAAAAGCCTGGCCAGGTGGTAGTCGAGCAACGCGACCGCCTCGGACGGCGTCCGTTGCCCGAGCAGGATGCTGGTGCCCTGCGCGTCGGCGAGCGCCCACAGGATCTCGGCCTCACGGCCGGCATCCAGCTCTGGGGAGACTTCGCCGGACGACTGCGCCTGCCTGATCTGGTCGGCGAAGAACTCGAACAGTTTCGGCATGCCTTCGGTGTACACCGCGGCCATCGAAGAACTGGCGAGCGCGCGGATGAAGTAGGCGACGCCGACCAGCCATTCGCTGGTGCTGCGCTCGTCGGTCGGGATGATCTCCACCAGGCAGGCACGCAGGATGTCGCGGGGCGTGGGGGAGACGCCCGCGGTGGCCAGGCTCGCGGTGATCCGCCGCTCGCGCAGGTCATCCTGATACCGCAGCGCGAACAGCAGCATCTCGTCCTTGGTCTTGAAGTAGTGCTGCACCGCGCCCATCGACACGCCCGCCTCGGTGGCGACGTGCCGCAGGCTCACCGCTTCGAGTCCTTCGCGCGCGGTGAGGCGCAGCAGTGCTTCGGCGATCTGGCCGCGGCGCTGTTCATGGTCAACCTGCTTGGGCACCCGGCCTCCGGTATGTTTACGATGCGATCGCATTGTAAACGACTCTCGGGGGTATGCGATGACGGACACGGTGCGGCTACGGCCGCCGAGTCACCGGCTGGACCGGCGGGTGCTGGGGTGGTGGCGGACGCACGGGCTGATCTGGTTCGGCCCGCCGGTGCTGACGCTGGTGCTGCTCGGCCTGCTCATCCCGCCTGCGCGGATGTGGCTGCTCGCGCCCGCGGCGGTGACCGCGGTGCTCGGCGCGGCGTGGATCCTGCTCATGCCGATGTGGTGGTACCGCGTGCATCGCTGGGAGGCGACGGAAACGGCGGTCTACACCCGCACCGGGTTCTTCTTCCAGGAGTCCAGGGTGGTGCCGCTGTCGCGGATCCAGACCGTCGACACCGTGCGGGGCCCGCTGCAGCAGGCGTTCAAGCTGGCCACGGTCACCGTGACCACGGCATCGGCCAGGGGACCTGTCAAGATCTCCGGCCTCGACCGTGAGCTCGCCGAGAACCTGGCCGAGCGGCTCACCGAGACCACCCAGGCCACGCCGGGGGACGCGACGTGAGCGAGTGGCTGACGCTGGACCGCCGGACCGTCCGGGTCACGGCGCTGACGTTCGCGGGCCTCGCGGTCGGGTCCGGGATCCCCGCCGTCATCGCGCTCTCGGACGGCCTCTCGTTCGGCATCGCATTGCTCATCGTGGTGCCGTGCGCGCTGCTCGTGGTCGGCGCGACGGCGCTGCTCGACCTCCTGCGCTGGCAAGCCACCCGCTACCGCCTCACCGACGAACGCCTCGAAAAGCGTTTCGATCTGGTCCTCAAGACCCAGAAGTCGTTGCCACGCGAGCGGATCCGCAGCGTCGATCTCACCGCGAACCCGCTGCACCGCCTGTTCGGCCTCGCGGTTCTCACGGTCGGCACCGGCCAGCACGAGAGCTCCGAAAACGCACGCCTCAAGCTCGACCCGTTGACCAGGGCCGACGCCGAGCGCCTGCGCGTCGAACTCCTCCATCGCGAGCAACCGGCCGAGCGGCCGTCGGATGGCCCGATCGCGCAGCTCGACTGGGGCTGGATCCGCTACGTCCCGGCGTCGTTCCTCGCTCCGGCGCTGGGTCTCGCCGCGGTCGGCGTCGTGTTCAAGGTCGCCGACTGGTTCCAGGCCGGAGGCGGTGTGGTCCGCTGGGCGATCGACCTGTTCGGCGATCTCCCGCTGGTCGCGTCCATTCTCATCCTCGCGGTGCTGATCTGGCTGCTCGGCGTGCTCGGCGCGGTCGGCCTGTTCGTCGAGATGTGGTGGGATTTCCGCCTCGAACGCGAGCCGGGTGGCACCCTGCGCGTCCACCGCGGCCTGTTCACCACTCGCTCGATCTCCATCGAGGAGAAGCGCCTGCGCGGCGTCGAGGTGGTCGAGCCGATCGGCGACCGCCTCACAGGCGCGGCGAGGGTCGACGCGATCGCGACCGGCATGCGCAAAGCCGACGACAACGACAAGACCGACTACCACACCCTGCTGCCGGCGGCCCCGCTCGCGCTGGCCAACGAAGTCGCCGCCGCCGTGCTCGACGAACCCGTCTCACCCACGGTCTCGGCCCGGCTGACCGGCCATCCCGAAGCCGCCAGGGGCAGGCGCCTGCGCTGGTGGCTCGGCTCGGTGCTCGTCGTGCTGGCGACACTGGCGCTACTCGGCATCCTGCTCACGGACGTCCTCCTCATCATCGCCGGAGCACTCGCGGTCCCGCTGATCCCGCTCGCGGTGGCGCTCGCACTCGACGCCTACCGCAACCTCGGACACGGCCTCACCGGCGAGTACCTGGTGAGCAGGCACGGAGCCATGCGCCGCAGCACGGTCGCCCTGCAGCGAAGCGGTGTCATCGGCTGGACGATCAAGCAATCGATCTTCCAGCGCCGCAAGGGCCTGCTCACCCTGGAATCGACGACGGCCGCAGGCAGCGGCGGCTACTCCGTCTACGACATCGGCGAGCCGGACGGCATAGCGTTCGCCGACCAGGCGGTCCCGGACCTGCTCACCCAGTTCCTCGACACGTCGGCCGCCACCGACAAGTCCCGCGTCTAATTCGGACCGATGGACTTCGCCGCATTGCACCGGCCGGGACACCCGCTGCTTCTGCCCAACGTCTGGGAATTCGGCCTCGCCGCCCACCTCGTGGCCCGAGGCCTCCCAGCATTGGGCACGACCAGCCTCGGTGTCTCGGCCGCGGCGGGTCACCCCGACGGCGCGCCGGAAACCCGCAGGCACACCGTCGCCTTGGCCGCGTCCCTCTGCACCCTCGGCGCCTTCGTCAGCGTCGACATAGCCGACGGCTTCAGCGAAGACCCCGCCGAAGTAGCAGCGCTCGCGGAGGAACTGTCAGCACTGGGTGTCGTAGGCGTCAACCTCGAAGACGGCCGCCCAGACGGCTCACTGACCGACCTCGAACACCAAAGCGCCAAGATCCGCGCGGTCACCACCCGAGTGCCCACGCTCTTCGTCAACGCCCGCACCGACACTCACTGGCTCACCGACAACCCACCGCCGGTCGACGCGGCACTCACCCGAGCCCGCGCCTACGTCGAAGCGGGCGCCTCCGGCATCTTCATCCCCGGCCTCAAGGCCCCCTCGGACATCGAAACCGCCTCCACCGCCCTCGACGTCCCGTTGAACGTCCTCTTCCAGCCAGGCAGGACCCTGTCCGACCTGGCCTCCTTGGGCGTCGGCCGAGTCAGCCTCGGCTCCTTGCCTTACCGAGTCGCCCTGGCGACAGCCGCCGACTCGGTACTCGCCGTCGCCGAAGGCCGCGACCAGTCAGTGGTCCCGCCCTCGTATTCGCAGGTCGTCGCACTCCTGTCCAGCTGACAAAGGTCTCGCGCGTCCAGCCAGAATTCCGCCCGTGCCCGAGCCGCCGCCTTGCCCCACCGCCGGCGCCTTCGCATAAACCGGTGGCGCGTTCAGGGATGCTGGAGGCATGACGAGTACCCGCAGTGCTTTCGGAGCCGAATTCGCCGTTCCCGCCGGATATCTCAACAACCCCAGCATCGGCATCCCACCCCGCCAGGTAGCGGAAGCGGTCGCCGAGACCGTCGCGCGCTGGAGCCGGGGCGAGAGCGCGCCGCCGGACTTCGACAAGGCCGTCGCCATCGCCCGCGAAGCCTTTGGGCAGCTCGTCGGCGTGCCGGGGGAGCGGGTCGCGAGTGGGGTCTCCGTCTCGCATCTCGTCGCGAACGTCGCCGCCGGGCTCAACGACGGTGCGAAGGTGCTCGTCGCCAAGGGGGACTTCACGAGTGTCACGTTCCCCTTCGCCGCGCAAGCGCATCGCGGTGTCACGGTGACCGAAGTGGACTTGGCGGAGTTGCCCGGCCAGCTTGCCGGTTATGACCTCGTCGCCGTCAGCGTCGTTCAGTCGGCCGACGGCTCGATCGTCGATCTCGAGAAGCTGCGCGAGACGGCGGAGGCCACGGGCACCGCCGTGCTGCTCGATGCGACGCAGGGGCTCGGGTGGCTGCCGCTCGACCTTGGCTGGGCGGACTGGGTTGTCGGCGCCGGGTACAAGTTCCTGTTGTCCCCCAGGGGTTCCGCGTGGCTGGCCGTGCATCCGCGGGTACACGAGCGGACACTGCCGGTGAGCGCCAACTGGTATGCGGGCGAAGATCCTTGGCAGTCGGTCTACGGGCTTCCGCTGCGGCTGGCCGGGGACGCGCGGGCGTTCGATCTGTCGCCGGTGTGGTTCGCGCAGGCCGGGGCCGCGGTCGCCTTGCCTTATTTGGCCTCGTTGGACATGGAAGCCGTGCGGGCGCACAACGTCGGGCTCGCCGACACGCTGCTGACCAAGCTCGGGCTGCCGGAGCGGGGCACGGCGATCGTCGCGCTGGACGGCGACGCGGACCGGTTCGCCGAGGCAGGAGTCATCGCGAGCGTGCGGGCGGGCAAGGTACGGGTCGGCTTCCATCTGTACAACGACCTCGGGGATGTGGAGCGGGTTCTGCACGCCATCGGGTGACGAACTACCGTGTGGACCCGTGGTTGGTGCACCTTTTTCGCCCGGGATGGGCGACACGGCTCCACTGAGGCGGGTCGAGCCCGCGAAAAGCCCGGTCAGCCCGGTCCTCAAGGGAGCGGGCCTGGTCGGGATCGCGTTGGTGTCCGGGTTGGTCTGGTGGCTGATCCGGCACGAACCCGCGGCGCCGGTGGCCGAGCCGCCCGGCAAGTCCGCAGGCGAGTTCCAGTTCACCGTCGCGGAGAGCCCGCAGGTGGCGACCGACTGCGAGGCGCACGCTTACTCGAAGACCAAGGAGTTCTTCGCCGAGCACATGTGCACCCGGCTTTCGCGTGCGCTGTACACGACCACCTCCGGCGGCGCGAAGGCGTTGGTCTCGGTCGTGCTGGTCACCATGCCCGACGGTGACCAGGCACAGGAGCTCAAGAAGCTCACCGACCGCGACGGCACCGGCAACGTGGACGATCTCGTCAAGGACGGCACCGCCAAGATCCCCAACGCGCCCAAGGTCTACAAGGCGAAGTACGACTCCCACGTGACCGGCAACGAGGTCGCCATCGTGATGGCCGACTTCTTCGACGGCCACAAGGACGACCCGCTGCTCAAGCGCATCACCACCGACGCGCTGAGACTCGCGGGCACCCTCCGCCAGTAAAAAATCCCAATGCGTCGTTCGGTACCTCGTGGGGACCGAACGACGCATTGGGATTTCTTTCACGAGACCAGGAGGGCGGCCGGCTTCAGGCCCGACTGGGCCCGCCAGGGGGTTCCCCGGCGCGAGGCCGAGATCAGGGCTTGGGTCGCGGTGTCGCGCATGGCGCCGTCCGAGTGCTCGACGACCGAACGCCACGCGCCGGCCACGTCGCCCTCGGCCGACGCGACGACGGCCATCGCCGAGGTCTGGTCGGTCACCGGCTTGGGCGGGACGTAGGCGGCTTCGGGGCCGCGCGGGGTCGCGCCAGCGGCCGTGAGGGTGCGCTCACAGAAGTCGCGGCGCTTGACGTGGTCGGCGGCGCCCTCCGCCACCGCCTTGCTGAAATCGGCCGGGAGGAACGCGCTGACCAGGCCATACACCCAGATCGCCGCGTGCTCGGCGGCCAATGCCTGCTGGAGCGCGTCGACTGTGTCCTTGCTCGCTTCGACCACGGTCAACGGGGCGGCGTCGTCGCCGGGGCCGAGCGCGGCGGGCTTGAGCTTCTGCAGGGCCGCGCAGTCGGCGATGATCGAGGCCAGGATGCCCGCGCGGAAGCGGCTCTCCGTCGGCAGGAGCTGCGCCGCCTGCGACCGGGCGGTGGCGAGGCGCTGCTTGAGACCGGCCATGCCGTCCGGGGCGCTCACAGGCGTGACCGCGGACTTGGGGCGGTTCAGGCGGTCCACTTCGGACTGGAGGGCGCGTGCGTGCGCCTCACGGGCGGTGGCGACCTCCTTGGCCGCCTCGTCCTCCTCGGCGAGCGCCTGTGCGGCGGCCGCGTCGGCTTTCGCCTGCTCGAGCAGCGGGACCAACGGGTCGGGGGCATCCGCGTACCCGGGGCCGCACGCCGCCACCAGAGGCACCGCCAGCAACGCCGAACGCAGGAGCAGGCGCCTGCTGAGCTCACTCGATCTACCGGTCACGCCGACCCATCCTGCCAGTAGACGCCGACGCCCCGCCGCTAACACGTTCGTAAACACCTACCGGATAAGCTTGACGACCTACGTGACCATCGGTGAACAGGAGAGCTCCACGTGCCCAACGAACTCGCCAGCCGGCTCGAGCCGATAGTGGCCCAAGCCGTCACGGCCGCGGGTTTCGACCTCGATTCGTTCGAGGTGCAGCAGGCCGGCCGCCGTCAGCTGGTCAAGGTCGTCGTCGACGGCGACGACGGGGTGGGCTTGGACGAGGTCGCCGAGATCAGCCGCGCGGTCTCGGCCGCGCTCGACGAAAACGAGCACGTGCTGGCCAGCGCGTACACCCTCGAGGTCACCTCGCCTGGCCTCGACCGGCCGCTGGTGCGGCCCCGCCACTGGCGCCGGGCGAAGTTCCGCCTGGTCAAGGTGACCCCCAAGGACGGCGCCGAGTTCATCGGCAGGGTCGGCCACTCCACGGAGCAGGCCGCCCGCGTGCTCGTCGACGGCAAGCTCCGCGACGTCGCGTACGCGCACGTCGCCAAGGCGGTGGTCGAGATCGAGTTCAAGCAGCCACCCGTTGAAGACCTGAAACTTCTGGAAGCGGACGCTTCCGGCATGATCGACGCCGCTGAAACCGGGTCGAAGGAGGAGCCGAAGTGAACGTCGACATCGCCGCGCTGCGTGCGATCGAGCGGGACAAGGACATCCCCTTCGAAACGGTCATCGACGCCATCGAGACCGCGCTGCTGACCGCGTACAAGCACACCGAGGGCCACCAGCCCCACGCCAAGATCGACATCGACCGCAAGAGCGGCCTGGTGCGCGTGCTCGCCCGCACCTTCGACGAGACCGGTGCGGTCGCGGAGGAGTGGGACGACACCCCGGAGGGCTTCGGCCGGATCGCGGCCACCACCGCGCGGCAGGTCATCCTGCAGCGCCTGCGCGACGCCGAGCACGAGCGCACCTTCGGCGAGTTCGCGGCCAAGGAGGGCGAGATCATCGCCGGGGTCATCCAGCGTGACGCCCGCGCCAACGCCCGCGGCATGGTCGTCATCCAGGTCGGCGAGGTCGAGGGCGTGCTGCCGTCGGCCGAGCAGGTGCCCGGCGAGTCCTACGAGCACGGCAGCCGGATCAAGGCCTACGTGGTCGGTGTCTCGCGTGGCAACCGCGGCCCGCAGATCACCCTGTCACGGACGCATCCCAATCTGGTGCGCAAACTGTTCGCGCTCGAGGTGCCCGAGATCGCCGACGGCACCGTCGAGATCGCCGCGGTGGCGCGCGAGGCAGGCCACCGGTCCAAGATCGCCGTCCACTCCAAGGTGCCCGGCGTCAACGCGAAGGGCGCCTGCATCGGGCCCGTCGGCGCCCGTGTCCGGAATGTGATGAGCGAGCTCGCCGGCGAGAAGATCGACATCATCGACTACTCCGAGGACCCGGCCCGCTTCGTCGGGAATGCTTTGTCCCCCGCGAAGGTTGTGTCCGTCAAGGTGGTCGACGAGCGGGCCAAGACCGCCCGGGTGGTCGTGCCGGACTTCCAGCTGTCGCTGGCCATCGGCAAGGAAGGCCAGAACGCGCGGCTCGCCGCGCGGCTGACCGGCTGGCGGATCGACATCCGCAGTGACGCCGCCGTGCCGGAGGCGGAGGGGTCCGAGGACGAGGGTGATGAAGGCCACCCCGGCCAAGGGCGGCGCGCGGCGGTAACCGGTTCGGCTGAGTGAAGGTCGACGGGCTAGACTCACTAGTGGTTCACCTCGCGCGGCCTGCCGCACACCCTTCGCTGGGCCCTCTTGAAAAAGGGGACAGTCCGGTGCGGACGTGTGTGGGATGCCGCAAGCGGTGTGAATCCGGTGAGTTGCTGCGAGTGATCGCGGTGGACGGACGGCTGGTCGTCGACGAACGTCGGCGGCTGCCTGGCCGGGGTGCCTGGTTGCATCCCGAGCAGGACTGCCTGACGAAAGCCGAACGTCGCCGGGCGTTCCCGAGGGCCCTCAAGGCCACCGGGGCGCTGGACGCCAGCGGCGTGCGAGACCACTTCGCGCGGTTCGCCGCGGTGAGTGCGGACAAGGGACAGCCCCGAGTCCATCAGGAATCAAGGAAGCAGGTCGACCCGTCATGAGTCAGCCGTGAAGCTGAAGCCATGAACGCGAGACAATAGGACGAGGTCGACGGGTCTGCCGGCGGCCTCCCCAGTGAGGAGAGCTGTGCCAGGCAAGGCCCGAGTACATGAGCTTGCGAAAGAGCTCGGAGTTACCAGCAAGGAAGTTCTCGCCAAGCTCAAAGAGCAGGGTGAGTTCGTGAAGTCCGCGTCGTCGACGGTCGAGGCCCCGGTGGCCCGCCGCCTCCGCGACGCGTACCCCAGCAAGGGCGGCAAGAAGCCGACCCCTGCCCCGCCGCGTCCCGCGGCCCCGGCGTCGAACGGCACCCCTGCCGCACCGCCAGCCCAGAGTGCCCCGTCCGCCCCGGCCAAGCAGGCTCCTGCTGCCGCCGCCGCGCCCTCGGCACCCCAGGCACCTTCCGCTCCGGCTTCGACCGGCCCGCGTCCCGGCGGCATGCGCCCCGGCCCGCGTCCCGGCCCGAAGCCCCCGGCGCCCGCTCCCGTCCAGGAGCAGGCTCCGGTAGTCAAGGCAGAGCCGGTCGCTCCCGCGGCCAAGGCCGAGCCCGCTGCCCCGGCCACGCCGAAGCAGCAGCCCGCCGCTCCGCAGCAGCCGCCCGCACAGGCGCCCGCTGCCGCGTCGGCGGCTCCGTCCACGCCGTCCGTGGTCCCGCCGAAGCCGCAGGGCCCCAAGCCCGCAGGCCCGAAGCCCGGCCCGCGTACGCCGAAGGTCGGCAACAACCCGTTCGGTGTCGGTTCCGGTGCTCCGGCCCCGCGTCCGTCCGGCCCCCGTCCCGGTCCTGGCCAGAGCCAGGGCGGCGCGGGTGACCGGCCGCCGCGTCCGGGTGGCGGCGCCGGCGAACGCCCGGCTCCGCGTCCCGGTGGCGGCCAGGGTGGCGGCAACCGGCCGACGCCCGGCAACATGCCCCCGCGGCCGAACCCGGGCATGATGCCCGGTCGTCCGGCTCCCCGTCCCGGTGGTGGCCCCGCCGGTCGCGGTGGACCCGGTGGCGGCGCCCGTGGCGGCCCTGGCGGCGGTCCCGCCGGTCGTGGCGGTCCCGGTGGCGGCGCCCGTGGCGGTCCCGGTGGCGGCGGCGGTGGCTTCCGTCCCGGTGGTGGCGGCGGCGCCGGTGGCGGTTTCCGTCCCGGTGGCGGCGGCCCCGGTGGTGGCGGTGGCGCACCTGCCGGTGGCGGCGGCTTCCGCGGTGGCGGCGGCGGTCGTGGTGGCCCCGGTGGCCGCGGCGGTACCGCTGGTGCCTTCGGTCGTCCCGGTGGTCCCGCTCGCAAGGGCCGCAAGTCCAAGCGCCAGAAGCGCATGGAGTACATGGACAACATGCAGGCGCCCAGCGTCGGTGGCGTTCGCCTGCCCAAGGGCAGCGGCGAAACGATCCGCCTGCCGCGTGGCGCTTCGCTGACCGACTTCGCCGAGAAGATCGACGCCAACCCGGCTTCGCTGGTGCAGGTGCTCTTCCACCTCGGTGAGATGGTCACGGCGACGCAGTCCGTGTCGGACGACATCCTCGAGCTGCTCGGCGGCGAGATGAACTACGTCGTCCAGGTCGTCAGCCCGGAGGAAGAAGACCGCGAGCTGCTCGGCGCCTTCGACATCACCTATGGCGACGACGCCGGTGGCGAAGAGGACCTGCAGGTCCGGCCGCCGGTCGTGACGATCATGGGTCACGTCGACCACGGTAAGACCAGGCTGCTCGACACGATCCGCAAGACGAGGGTGCGCGAGGGCGAAGCCGGTGGCATCACCCAGCACATCGGCGCCTACCAGATCGAGACCGAGCTCGAGGGCAACCCGCGTCTCGTGACGTTCATCGACACCCCGGGTCACGAGGCGTTCACCGCCATGCGTGCTCGTGGTGCGAACGCCACGGACATCGCGGTCATCGTGGTCGCGGCCGACGACGGCGTCATGCCGCAGACGGTCGAGGCGATCAACCACGCGCAGGCCGCCAAGGCCCCGATCGTGGTCGCGATCAACAAGATCGACAAGGAGGGCGCGAACCCGGACAAGATCCGGCAGCAGCTCACCGAGTACAACCTCGTGGCCGAGGAGTACGGCGGCGACACGATGTTCGTCGAGATCTCGGCACGGGAGAACATCAACATCGATGGTCTCCTCGAGGCGATCCTGCTGACCGCGGACGCCGCACTGGACCTCCGGGCCAACCCGGACATGGAGGCCCAGGGTGTCGCGATCGAGGCGCACCTGGACCGCGGTCGCGGTCCGGTCGCCACGGTGCTGGTCCAGCGCGGAACGCTGCGCGTCGGCGACTCGGTCGTCGCCGGTGACGCGTACGGCCGCGTGCGGAAGATGGTCGACGAGCACAACCAGAACGTCACCGAAGCGACCCCGTCGCGTCCGGTCCAGGTCATCGGGTTCACCTCGGTGCCCGGCGCGGGCGACACGTTCCTCGTCGTCGACGAGGACAGGGTCGCCAGGCAGATCGCCGAGCGGCGGTCGGCCCGTACTCGCAACGCGCTCAACGCGTCGCGTCGCAAGCGGGTCAGCCTGGAAGACCTCGACGAGGCCTTGAAGGAGACGAGCACCCTTAACCTGATCATCAAGGGTGACAACTCCGGTACGGTCGAGGCCCTCGAAGCGTCGCTCATGCAGCTCGACGTCGGTGAAGAAGAGGTCGAGCTCAACGTGGTCCACCGCGGTGTCGGTGGCGTCACGGAGTCCGACATCGACCTGGCGACCGCGTCCAACGCGATCGTGCTGGGCTTCAACGTCCGTGCACAGGGCAAGGCGACCGAGCGGGCCACCCGCGAGGGCGTCGATGTCCGGTACTACACGGTCATCTACCAGGCGATCGACGAGATCGAAGCCGCGCTCAAGGGCATGCTCAAGCCGATCTTCGAAGAGGTCGAGCTGGGCAAGGCCGAGATCCGCGGGATCTTCAAGTCGTCGAAGGTCGGTACGATCGCCGGTTGCATGGTCATCTCGGGCGAGATCCGGCGTAACGCCAGGGGTCGTCTGCTCCGTGACGGCAACGTCGTCGTGGAGAACCTGCCGATCAACTCGCTGAAGCGCGAAAAGGACGACGTCACCGAGGTCCGCGAGGGCTTCGAGTGTGGTCTCACCTTGGGCAACTACAGCGATCTGAAGCTCGGCGACATCATCGAGACGTACGAGCAGCGCGAGAAGCCGCGCTCGTAGTGCGTTGAGCCCGGCCGGGGGAGGCCCAGTGCCTTCCCCGGCCGGACTTTATTCATGATCATTTTCCGGCCGACTGTTTTACCCTGATGCCATGTTCGTTGGAGCCATCGAGCTCGACATCCTGCTCGGCGATGTCCATTCGCTGAAGCAGAAGCGATCTGTGGTGAAACCGGTGCTCGCCGAGGTGCGCAAGCGTTTCGACGTCTCGGTGGCCGAAGCAGGCCATCTCGATCTGCACCGGCGCACCCTGATCGGCGCCGCCGTCGTCGCGGCGGACGGCGCACACGTCCGGGACGTGCTCGACAACTGCGAGCGCTTCATCGCGAGCAGGCCGGAGTTCGAACTGCTCTCCGCGCACCGCAGGCTCATCGGCCCGGACGACTAGAACCAGTTTTTCTTGAGAAAGGAGTGCGTCGTGGCCGACCCGGCACGCGCGCGCAAGCTCGCCAAGCGGATCTCGCAGATCGTCGCGTCCGCGATCGAGCATGACATCAAGGACCCGCGCCTCGATTACGTGACGATCACCGACACGAAGATCACCGCAGACCTGCACGATGCGACCGTCTACTACACCGTGCTCGGTGAGCGGCTCGACTCCGTGCCGGACGTCACCGGTGCCGCGCTGGCGCTGGAGGCGGCCCGCGGTGTCCTGCGGACGAAGGTGGGGCAGGGGACCGGCGTCCGGTACACCCCGACGCTGACCTTCATCACCGACAACATCCCCGAAGACGCCAAGCGGATCGAAGACCTGCTGGCCAAGGCCCGTGAGGCCGACGCCGAGGTCGCCAGGCTCGCCGCCGAGGCCCAGCACGCGGGCGAGCCCGACCCGTACAAGGCGCCTCGCGAGGACAGCGACGATGAACTCGCCGAGTCCGAGGAAAGCCGTAGCTGACCAGGGTTTGTCCCGCCGGGGTCTGCTCCTCGGTGGTGCGGCGCTGCTGATGACCGGCAGCGCCTGCACCACCGCGCCGCGGGCACCCGAGCCGGGACCGCCCGCCGAGCCGCCACCTTCGACACCTGCTCCGCTGACCGCTCCGGTGGTGGTGGAGCGGGTGAGCTCGGCGGCTCGGGGCACCGACGTGAACCTGGTGCTGATCACCCCCGAAGGCGTGCCGGCCGCGGATTTGCCGGTATGCCTGGCTTTGCACGGCCGCGGCGCCAACGCGCGGGTGTTCCTCGATCTCGGCATGCCCGCGGCGCTGACCGCGGCGGTGCGGTCCGGGATGAAGCCGTTCGCGGTGGCCGCGGTCGACGGCGATCACTACTGGGTGCGCACGACCTCCGACGACGATCCACAAAGGATGCTTCGCGAAGAAGTGCCTGGCTGGGTCACGCATCGAGGTCTGCGCGAGCCGTCGGCCGCCTTCGGGATCTCGATGGGCGCGTTCGGCGCACTGCGGTACGCGCGTGACCATCCGAACCTCAAAGCCGTCGCCGCCTGCAGCGCGGCGTTGTTCGTCAGCTGGCCGGATGCCAAGTCGCGCAAGGTGTTCCGCGATCAGGAGCAGTGGGAGTCCGAGGAGCCGTTGCGGCACACCGGCGAGTTGCGCGATCGGCCGATCGGGCTCTGGTGCGGCAACTCCGACCCGTTCGTCGCCGCCGACCGCAAGTTCTCGCAGGCCGCCCAGCCGGAAATCTCCGCTTTCTCGGCCGGTGCCCACAATGACGCCTACTGGAAGCGTGTCCTGCCGGACATCGTGAAGTTCGTCGGCGCCAAGATCACTTAGCCCGTATGCCGTCCAAGAAGAAGCTCAGGTGACGCCGCCATTCGGGAATGCTGGAGGTCGCGGCGATGGCCTGGAGCAGATCTTCGGGCTTGAAGTCCTGACGTAGTCTCGCCGCGTCCTGGGCTCGGGCGACCAGTTCGCTCACCGTGTCCCAGATCGCGGTTTTCGCCGCTTCGAGCGCGGGTGCGTCGATGCGGCCGGCACAGACTTCGGCGAAGCCCTGGTCCGTGGCCTGCCGTGCGCAGCCCGACTCGACGAAGAAGACCAGGCCCTCCCACGGGTCTTCGAAGGCGAGTGCTTGCGCGCCGGTCTGCGCGACCTGGTCGAGTTGGGGCAGGAAAGCTGCTTCGACCAGGTCGACCCGGGTGGGGAAGCGGTTGTAGAGCGTGCCGATGGCGACGCCTGCCCGCCGCGCGATCTCCTCCAGCGGCGCGTCCAGCCCTTTCGTGCCGAAGATCTCCCGCGCGGCCACGACCAGTAGCTCGCGGTTGCGTTGTGCGTCGCGGCGCAGCGGGCGTTCTTCGGGCATGGATCCAGTATAGATAAGTTGAAGGCTCCCTCAAGTTCAGGTACGGTGGCGAATATGAGGGTCTCCTCAACTTAGCTTTCCTGGAGGGAAAACATGAAGACACTGGCGATCTTCGGCGCCGGCCCCGGTTTGGGAATCTCCACGGCGCGCCGGTTCGGCAAGGAGGGGTATCGGATCGCGCTGGTCTCTCGCAATGCCGATCGTCTCAAGTCCTTTGTGGACGACTTGGCGGCCGAGGGGATCAGTGCGGAGGCGTTCCCCGCGAACCTGGCGGACATCAGCGCGCACACGGCGCTGGTCGAGGCCATCGGTGATATCGACGTCGCGGTGATCAACGGCTACTTGGACTACGAAGCCCTTCGTCCCACGCTGGACATCGACGTCGAGTCCCTGCGCTCCGCGCTGGAAGGCGTCACCCTCGCTCCGCTTTCGCTGACCAGGCTGCTGCTGCCACGGCTTCTGGAGCAGGGGGACGGCGGCCTGCTCTACGGCCTCGGCTCGTCCTCGAAGGACCCGATACCGCAGCTCGCGACGCCGGGCGCGGCGCAGGCTTCACTGCGCAATTACGTGCTCAACCTGCACGTCGCGTTGGCGGACAAGGGAATCTACGCCGGGGCGCTCACACTGGGGGTGCTCATCGAGCGCAGCGACGCCCAACGGATGTTCGACTCCATGCCCGAAGCGAGCTACGGCTTGCAGCCGCATCGGTCCGAACCGGATGACCTCGCCGAGCTCTACTGGGATCTCTACACCCGCCGCGACCGGGCCGAGCAGGTCGTCGTCGGCCCCCTGGAGTAATCCGGCTACTGGTTCATCGCCTGACGTAAGTGACGGTCCTGCCGTAACCGGCGAACCCGAGGTTCTCGTACAACGGCGCCGCGGCGGCGGCCTTGGCGAGACCCCGCACCGGATAGACGACGGCCTGGTCCGCGCCCGCGTCCCGCAGCGCATGCAGCGCGGCGAGACACACCGCGCGGGCCAGGCCCCGCCGCCGGAACCGGGGATCGGTGCCGACCGGTTCGAGTTCCCCGACCCGGTTGCGTTCGTCCAGCCAGATCAGGCAGCTGGCGGCGAAGGTGCCGTCCTCGGCTTCGGCCACCCAGTCCAGAGTGGACCGGTACGGCCAAGTGTTCATCGCGGTGCGGTAGCTCTCCTCGGTGACCTTCGACGGATGCCAAGCCGCGTGATGCACGGCAACGCGCCGCGAGAGGTCCTCGGGTTGGACGTGCCGGACACGGAAGCCTTGCGGGACAACGGGGTCCGGCAAGTCGTCGAGCGGGCGGCGCATGTAGTCGTTGTAGACGGGGGAGTCCTCGCGCTGGTAGCCCTGACGTTCCAGCGCGGCTATGAGGTGGGTTTCCTTGTCCAGCAAGGTGATGCTGCGCTCGTTCGTCTCGGCGACCTCGTCGAACCAGCGGAGTACCTCGTCGGCGAGTCCGGGCCGCGCGGGGTCGACGATGAAGTGCATCCCGCCGGGCAGGAACACCCAGCCCCAGGCGACGACCTGGCCGTCGTCCTCCCAGAGCGCGGTCGGCCACTCGGCCTCGCGCCCGGCGATGTGTGTCCGTTCCCAGGCCTGGTCGCCGATGTGGCAGTAGCTGCGGAGCGTCCAGATCCGCTCGGTGAGCGACTGCATCGCCCGCAGATCCTCGGGCCCGGCATACCGGCGCATGGTGGTCACACCCCGAGCATGCCGACCGGCCCGAGCCTCCGCCACCGATTAAACCGGCTTGACCGCCACCACGAGGTCACGGACGATCGCCTGGTCGACACGGTGCGAGAACTCCTCGTAAGCCCCGCCTTCGCGGACTTCGAGGCCCGCACGCTTCAGGATGGCCACCAGATCCGCACGAGGGCAGACATTGGTGTTCCACGAGATGCCCACAGCGCCGCCCGGACGGAGCACCCGCGACCACACCGGGATGGCCGCGGCCAGCAGGTCGTGCGGGCTGCGGGCGAGGCCGGCGTCGCGGTGGCTGCCGTGCTGGACGCCGTACGGGGCGTCGGTGATGATCAGGTCGACCGAGCGCGCGCGCAGCAGTTCGTCGGTCGTGAGGGTGTCGGCGTTGAAGTACGTGATCTTGCGGGTGTCGCCCGCCTTGTACTGCTCTTTCGTCAGCCCGAACTCGAGGTCGAGCCGGCGCCCGAGCCGCACCTTGTTGCGGCGGACCTGGCCGGACTCGGCGGTGTGCTTGACACGCTTGGTGCGCAGCCACGTCTTGATGAACATCTCGTAGGCGTCGAAGTCCTTGCCGTCGACGTCGAGCCCATAGGCGTGGCAGCCGTACATCATCGCCTGGTTCAGCGTGGTCCCGCGCCCGCACAACGGGTCGAGCACGTACAGCGGGTCGCCGAAGACGGGCTTGGCGCCTGCCAGCAGTGTGACGTTGAAGAGCAGCTTCGTGAACAGCTCGTTCGTCTTGCCAGGGTACTTCTGGATGGTCAGCAGGTCCGAGTCGAAGGCCGCGAACGGCTCGATCGTCACCGGCTTCAACACGCCGTCGCCGCGTTCGAACAGCGCGTACAGCGAGGACAAATTGGACAGTAAGGCCAGGTCGGTGTCCGTCAGCGGCGCTTCGCTGCCGAAGGTCACGTAGCTGACGCCACCGATCCGGTCTTCGCCGATTTCGCCGAGTGGTGAGCTCAACGCGGCGCCGAACACGGCCAGTTCGGCGCGCAACAGCGCGGGGGAGGAGTCGGTGTACACCCGGTTGGCCGACGGATACACCAGGATCGCGTACTCAGGCATCCCGAAGAGCGTAGCGTGACCGACCGTGACAGCGTCTTTGGAGCACGACATCCGGCAAGCGGCCGCCCTCCTGTCCACCGCCACCGACGTGACCCTGCTCGGGCATGTGCGCCCCGACGCCGACGCGCTCGGCAGCGCGCTCGCGCTCGGCCGGGTGCTCAGCAAGCGCGGCGCGACCGTGCGCGTGTCCTTCGGGACCGGCGGCGGCGAGTGGATACCGCCCGAGACGCTGCGCGGGCTCGACACCGACGGCCTGCTCGTGCGGCCCGACGAGCTGCCCGAGACCGAGCCGCTGCTGATCGGGCTGGACACGCCGACGCTGGGCAGGCTCGGCTCGCTCGGCGGCCGGGTCGCGAAGGCGAAGGAGACCGGCGGGCAGGTGCTGGTCGTCGACCATCACGCGTCCAACCAGTTCTACGGCACCCACCACGTGGTCGACGAGACCGCCGAAGCGACCGCCGTGCTGGTGCTGCAGCTCATCGACGCGCTCGGCGACGACCTCGACGAGCCGACCGCCCGCTGCCTCTACGCCGGGCTGGTCACCGACACCGGCGGCTTCCGGCGTGCGCGCCCGGTGACGCACGCGATGGCCGCGCGGCTGCTCGAAGCCGGGGTCCAGCCGATGGCGCTGACCAGGGAGATCATGGACTCCCACCCGTTCGCCTACCTGCCGATGCTCGCGACCGTGCTGGCGGGCGCGCGTCTCGAGCCGGAGAGCGTGCAGGGTCTCGGCCTGGTGCACGCGGTCGTGACGGCCGAGACGGCGTCGACCGTGCGCTCGGAAGAGGTCGAGTCCGTCATCGACGTACTGCGGTCCACTCGCGACGCCGAGGTCGCCGTGGTGCTGAAGGAGGGCAGGCCGGGGGAGTGGCAGGTCTCGCTGCGCGCGATGGGGAAGATCGACGTCTCGCTGGCCGCGCGCGAACTCGGCGGCGGCGGGCACCGGCTGGCGGCCGGGTGCACCGTCCATGGCACCGCCGAGCACGCGCTCGGCCTCTTGCGTGACGCGCTCGACCGCGCCCCGCGCCTTTAGCTCACCGGGCCGTTGTAGGCCCAGACGCTGAACGAACCGCCCTGCGGGTCACGCAGGGCGGCCAGCGGCCCGACCGGCGTGTCGACCGGGCCGTGCACCGTGGTGGCGCCGAGTTCCTTCGCCAGTGCGACGGTCGCGTCGACGTCGGCGACGGAGAAGTAGACGATCCAGCGGCTCGCGGCGCCTTCCATGGTCGGCGCGTGGATGCCGCCGATCATGGTCTCGCCCGCGTTGAGGCCGGTGAACGGCGAGCCGCCGAGATCGACGACGTTCTTGGTGAGCCCGAGCACCTCTTCGTAGAACGCGAGCGCCGCGTCGATGCCCTCGGTCATCAGCTCGCTCCAGATGAACGAGCCCGGCTCGTTGACCAAGGACGCGCCGATGTGGTTCTTCGCCTGCCACACCGCGAAAGTGACGCCGTTGGGGTCTTCGGCGAAGGCCATCCGGCCCGCGTCCATCACGTCCATCGGACCGGCGAGCACCTTGCCGCCTGCCGGTTCGATCTTGGCCGCGACGGCGTCGGCGTCCGACACCGCGAAGTAGGTGTTCCACCTGGCCGCGTCGTCCGAGGCGATGGCCGCGACCACCGCGCCGTCCTTCAGTGCCATGGAGTAGACGGACCCGTGCGGGCCGTCCAGGTCGGTGAACTCCCAGCCGAACAGGCCGCCGTAGAACGACTTCGCGGCGGCCGGATCGGTGGTCTGCAGGTCGACCCAGTTGGGCGTGCCCTGGCTGTAAGCGGTGCGTTGAGGCATGCACCCAGCCTAGCGATCAAGCTCAGGCGGTCGCCGCCTTCGGCTCGAAGATGCTGAACATCCCGCCCTGCGGGTCGCGCAGCTGGGCCATCGGGCCGATCGGGGTGTCGAACGGTCCATTGAGGACAGTGCCGCCGAGTGCGGTGACCCGCTCGGTCGCGGCAAGGGCGCCGGCCACCGCGAAGTAGACGTGCCAGTGGTTGGGGACGCCCGGCGCCTGCGGTTTGATCGTGCCCGCGATCCGTTCCCCGCCGACCACGAGCGCGACGTACTCGGTGCCGCCGCCCAGGTCGCCCGCCGCCCAGGAACTGCCGAAAACCTGGTCGTAGAAGGGAAGCGCGGCCTCGTTGTCGGTCACGAGCTCGTTCCAGATCACCGCGCCCGGCTCGTTGACGAGCGTCGCGCCGATGTGCTCCTTCGCTTGCCAGAGCCCGACCGCCGCGCCGGACGGATCGGTGGCGAAGCACATCCGGCCGGCGTCCATCACGTCGAACGGCGGCATCAGCAGTTTGCCGCCCGCCGCCTCGACGCGCGCGGCCGCGGCGTCGACGTCGTCGACCGCCAGGTACGTGTTCCACATCGGCGGGACGCCGGCCTGTGGCTGCGACGCGATGGCCGCGACGACCCCGCCGTTCTTCGTGGCCATCGAGTAGACGGCGCCGTCCGGCGTCTTCTGGTCGTCGAACTCCCAGCCGAACAGCTCGCCGTAGAACGACTTGGCCGCGGCCTGGTCGGTGGTCCGCAGGTCCACCCAGCTGGGCACGCCTTGCGGGTAGGAGGTGCGTTGGGGCATGACGCTGTCCCTTTCTCAGGAAGTGCGGCCGGTGAACGCGATGAGGCGTTCGAGACTGGTCGCGTTTTCGGGGGCGGCCACTTCGGGTCCGAAGCGGCCCTCACGCATTTGCGGGATGACGACCTGGCGCGCCTGCTCGAGCACGTACGAGCTGAGCTGGTCGCTCACCTCAAGGGTGCGGCCGAGCGCGACCGACACGTCCCAGGCGTGCACGAGCAGTTCGAGCGACACGATCGCGGCGGTCAGCGCGGCGGACCGTTCGCCGGCGCCGACCTGGATGACGCCGTCGAGCCCGCGTGCGCGCCACGCGTCGATCGTGTGCCTGCCCGCGGCGGCGACCCTGGCCTCGTGCGTGCCGTCCGCGGTCGTCTCCAGTGGTTTGCCCGCGATCGCGCTGAGGCTGGTCAGCGAGGTGAGCAGGTGCTCGATCACCTGGTCGATGTCGAATTCGGCGCAGGGCGTCCGCCGGGTGCCGTCTTCGGGGCCGAGCTCGTGCAGCGTCGTGACGCAGATCGCCAGCGCGGCTTCGGCGGCGGAAAGCTGATCGGTCACGGGGCCTTCGGGCATCGCGGGATCTCCCTCACTGGTGGTTACTTTAGTGGTGGCTAAAATAGCTCGTCCGCCGGATTGAGGCAAGCTTTAGCCCTCGCTAAACTCACCCGTATGGACGCATTGGCTGTGGTCGCCGAACCCCGCCGCCGCGCGATACTGCGGCTGGTGTGGGACGCCGAGCGCACCGCGGGCGAGGTCGCCGAGCAGTTCGACGTCACCTTCGGCGCGGTGTCGCAGCACCTCGGTGTCCTGCGCCGGGCGGGCCTGGTCAGCGTGCGCAAGGATGGGACGCGCCGCTTCTACCTGGCCAACCGCGAGGCACTCGGCTCGCTGGTGCCCTGGCTGGAGCAGATGTGGGCCACCGAGCTCGACCGGCTCGCCGAGCTGGCCGAAGCGGCCGAGCGCGAGGGGACCGCATGACACCCGAGGTGGTGGTCGAACGCCGGATCAACGCCTCGCAGGCCACGGTGTTCTCGTTCTTCACCGACAGCGCGCGCTGGCTTTCATGGATGGGTGTCGAAGCCGAGCTCGACCCGCGCCCCGGCGGCGTCTTCCGCATGAACGTGCGCGGCGACGACACGGCGGCAGGCGAGTTCGTGATCGTCGAGCCGCACAGCCGTATCGTGTTCACCTGGGGCTGGGAGGCCGAGGGCAGCCCCGTGCCGCCGGGCTCCAGCACCGTCGACATCACCTTCGAAGCCGACGGTGCCGCCACGAACCTCCGCCTGCGCCATCGCGGGCTGCCGGTGGAGCTGTTCGCCGCCCACGGCAAGGGCTGGAACCACTACCTCGACCGGCTGGTCATCCGCGGTGACGGCGGCGACCCCGGCGTCGACGAGGGTTTCACCGACTAAGCGATTCCCACCACTTGTTCCAGCGCTCGTTGAGCGCGTCGAAGTCGTCGAACCCGTAGGTGGTCAGGACGGCCAGGCAGTGACCGCCCGGTTTGGGGGCATCGGCCACGATGAGCAGGCCGATCGAGTCCACGGTGAGCGCGAGCTGGAGCTCGGTGCGCGAGTAGACCTCGCCCTCGAAGGTGTCGCCGGTCGGCAGCGTCACGCGGTAGGCACCGTCGATTCCGGCCACGCCGAGCGTGGACCGCAGTGAATCGCCGGGCACCGGCCCGTGCAGGAACACCGTCCGTCGTTCGGCGAGGCCGTGGCGCTCCAGCCCGAACCGCAGCTGCGCCAGGAAGGTCCGCCAGCCCTCGGTGATGTCGTCGTAGTAGGCCTCCCACTCCGGGTTCGCGCCACGCGGGCCACGGGTGAGGCGGACGGTCGTGCCGCCGGGCGCGGAGTGGAGGCTGAACCGGTCGCCGCCGGTCTCCAGCACGTGGTGCTCGGCGTCTTCGGTGACGTCGTCGAGGTAGATCATGCGGATTTCGGCGTCGAGGCTGTCGACGTGCCAGCCGTGCCAGCGCCGGATGAGCTCCGGATCGCGCATCGCGCGCCAGACCTCGTCGGCCGGCGCGGCGATGGTGACCTCGATCTTGAGTGGTTCTTCGGTCATGACTTGCTCCCTGCTGGCGAAAACGGGGCGGGATAGCCGGCGCCGATCAAGCGGTACGGCCTGCCGTCCGGGCTGTCGAACGCGGCGACGACGTCGGCGATCGCGCCGGCGAGCGCCTCGGTGAACCGGTGCACATCGGCCGGGGCCTCGAAGCGGACCTCGGTTTCGAGCGTGAAGGTGAGCAGGCGGCGGCCGTCGCGCTCGGCGGCCGACCGCATGCGGGCGACGTCGCGGACGGTCGCGGACGCCGTGTCGATGAGGTGTTCCGCGGCGTGCCGGTCGCCGTCGACCGGTCCCTGCGGGCGGCCGAGCACGTCGGGGTCCACTACGTAGGAATCGGCTGTGGCGCGCAACACCCGCTCGATGAACCCGCGGCGCCTGCGCTCTTCGACGAGCTCGACCAGCCCGGCTTCCTCGAGCTGCTTGAGGTGATAGCCGAGTCGCTGGCGTGGCATTTCCAGCTCCGCTGCCAGCTCGGACGCCGACGCCGGGGTGCGCAGCCGGGTGAGCAGGCGCAGCCGCAACGGGGACAGCGCGCGGCGGAGCTGCTCCGGCTCTTCCAGCAGGTCGTGCGACGTCATGGCACCACGATCCTCTTGACAGTTTATTCTGTCAATTAGCCCGATGATCTTGTCGGACCGCCGGGTTAGGGTTCAGCACGTGGAGAACTCGACCGACGAGCGCGTGCCTGCTCGCAAGGTGCTCGGACTCGCCGTACCCGCGCTCGGCGTGCTGGCGGCGGAACCGCTGTACGTATTGGTGGACACGGCGGTGGTCGGGCATCTCGGCGCGCTGCCGCTGGCGGGGCTGGCGCTCGGCGGCGTGCTGCTTTCCCAGATTTCGGGACAGCTGACATTTCTGTCCTACGGCACGACTTCGCGCACCTCGCGGCTGCACGGCGCGGGCAGGCGGGCGGAGGCCGTGGGGGAGGGTGTCCAGGCCACCTGGCTCGCGCTCGTGGTCGGCGTGCTCGTGCTCATCGCGGGCCAGCTGCTCGCGTACCCGGTCGCGCGCGGGCTTTCCGGCAGCGACGAGATCGCCGACGCGGCCGTGTCGTGGCTGCGCATCGCGTTGTTCGGCGCGCCGCTGATCCTGGTGACCATGGCGGGCAACGGGTGGATGCGCGGCGTGCAGGACACGGTCCGCCCGCTGCGTTTCGTGTTGGCCGGCAACGCCATTTCCGCCGTGCTCTGCCCGGTGCTGGTCTACGGATTGGACTGGGGACTCGAAGGTTCGGCGATCGCGAACGTCGTCGCGCAGGTGATCTCGGCGTCGATGTTCTTCGCCGCGCTGGTCCGCGAACAGGTGCCGTTGCGGCCCGATTTCAAGCTCATGCGCGCGCAGCTCGGCCTCGGCCGTGATCTGGTGTTGCGCAGCCTCGCTTTCCAGGCGTGTTTCATCTCCGCCGCAGCGGTCGCCTCGCGGACGTCGACGGAAGCCGTTGGCGCACACCAGGTCGTGTTGCAGCTGTGGACGTTTTTGGCGCTGGTGCTCGATTCCGTGGCCATCGCCGCGCAGTCGCTGATCGGCGCGGCGCTCGGCGCCGGCTCCAGCCGCCAGGCTCGCGGGGTCGCCACGCAGATCACCAAGTACGGGCTGGCGCTCGGCTGCGTGCTGCTCGTGGTGTTCGCGGCGCTGACGCCGGTGCTCCCGCAGGTGTTCACCTCCGACGCCGGGGTGCTCGCCGAGATCCCGCACGCGTGGTGGTTCTTCGTTGCGCTGCAACCGATCGCGGGTGTCGTGTTCGCGCTCGACGGGGTGCTGCTCGGCGCGGGTGACGCGGCGTTCCTGCGCAACGCGACGCTCGGCAGCGCCGCGCTCGGGTTCCTCCCGCTGATCTGGTTGTCGCTGGCGTTCGGCTGGGGCCTGACCGGGATCTGGACCGGCCTCACCCTGTTCATGCTGCTGCGGCTGGTCTCGCTGATCTGGCGCTGGCGGTCGGGTCACTGGGCCGTCGTCGGCGCGGTCCGGACCAATTGACCCTTCCGTATTCACGGTCGGCCGGGTTAACCTCAACGGCGAGGGCGCCTCCTCACAGTGTTGGTTTTCACTATGGAGGTGCCTTTTTCGTGAGTACGAAGATTCGGCAACGTCGCCGAGCCGGTGTGGTCCTGCTGGTCGCGTCACTGCTGGCGCTGACGGGTTTCGGGGGCGTCGCCGCCGCCGAGGCCGACTACACCCAAAGCGTCGCGAGTCTCAGCGCGACGCAGGCTCAGATCTCGTTCACTCCGACCACGCCCGCCCTCTACGTTGACGTGCACTACCTGGTCAACGGCTCGGGTCAGCAGAACGTCCGGATGGTCAACGGCAGCGGGACCTGGCGGCACACCGTCAGCTCGCTGAGCACCGGGACCGTGCTGGACTATTGGTTCACCTACGAGAAGAACGGCCCGCAGTACG
This sequence comes from Amycolatopsis sp. NPDC059657, assembly GCF_042734395.1. Taxonomy (NCBI): domain Bacteria; kingdom Bacillati; phylum Actinomycetota; class Actinomycetes; order Pseudonocardiales; family Pseudonocardiaceae; genus Amycolatopsis; species Amycolatopsis sp. NPDC059657. The sequence goes on from NZ_JBHWEB010000033.1 coordinate 62,208, forward strand.
ACTCGCCGCACTACTCGTACACGCACGGGAACACCGCCTCACAGGTGACCACCCCGACGTTCAGCCCGCCAGGCGGCAGCTACACCTCCACCCAGTCGGTGACCATCTCGACCGCGACGGCGGGCTCGACCATCCGGTACACGGTGGACGGCTCGACGCCGACGGCCTCGTCGCCCCAGTACACCGGGCCGATCAGCGTCCCGTCCTCGCGGACGATCAACGCGATCGGCATCAAGGCCGGACTGACCACTTCGGCCGTGGCCAGCGCGACCTACACGATCGGCACCAGCGCGGGCTGCCCGGCACAGCCCGAGGTCCCGAACTTCGGGCCGAACGTGCGTATCTTCGACCCTGGCATGTCGGCCACCGCGATCCAGTCGCAGCTCGACGCCGACTTCAACCAGCAGAAGGACACGCTGACCGCGCAGTTCACCGAGCGGCGGTACGCGCACCTGTTCAAGCCGGGCACATACAACGGCATCCACGACGACGTCGGCTACTACACCTCGGTCGCGGGCCTCGGTCAGAACCCCGGCGACGTGGTGATCAACGGTGACGTGACCGTCGACGCGTTCAACGAGTCCGACCACGGTGTGGCGCTGCAGAACTTCTGGCGCTCGACGGAGAACCTGGCGGTCGTGCCGAGCAGTGGCGCCACCCGCTGGGCGGTCGCGCAGGCCGCGCCGTTCCGCCGGATGGACATCCGCGGTGGGTTGAACCTCTTCCCTGCCAGCTACGGCTTCGCGTCCGGCGGTTACACCGCGGACTCGAAGGTCTCCGGCAAGACGGCGTCGATCTCGCAGCAGCAGTGGTACACCCGCGACAGCAACTACGGCAGCTGGGAGGGCGGCGTCTGGAACATGGTGTTCTCGGGCACGAACGGCGCGCCCGCCAACACGTTCCCGAACCCGCCGGAGACCACACTCGGCACCACGCCGGTCTCGCGGGACGTGCCGTACCTCTACCTCGACGGCTCCGGCAAGTACCGGGTCTTCCTGCCTTCCTTGCGCACCAACGCTTCCGGTCCGTCCTGGGCCAACGGCAGCACGCCGGGCACCTCGCAGTCGATGAGCACGTTCTACGTGGTCAAGCCGGGTGACAGCGCGGCGACCATCAACACGGCACTGTCCCAGGGCTGCAACCTGTTCTTCACGCCGGGCGTCTATCACCTCAACCAGACGCTCAACGTGACGAAGGCCAACACGACCGTGCTCGGCATCGGCTACCCGACGCTGGTGCCCGACAACGGCGTCAACGCCATGCAGGTCGCCGACGTCGACGGCGTCCGGTTGAAGGGCCTGCTCTTCGACGCGGGCACGACCAACTCGCAGTCACTGCTCACGGTCGGCCCGTCCGGCTCGTCCGCTGGCCACGGCGGCAACCCGACGACGTTGCAGGACGTGTTCTTCCGCATCGGCGGCCAGTTCGCGGGCAAGGCGACCAACAGCCTGATCGTCAACAGCAACGACGTGCTCATCGACCACATCTGGGCCTGGCGCGCCGACCACGGCAGTGGCGTGGGCTGGACGTCCAACACGGCCGACACGGGCTTGACGGTCAACGGCAACAACGTGCTCGCGACCGGCCTGTTCGTCGAGCATTACCAGAAGTACCAGGTGATCTGGAACGGCCAGAACGGTAGGACGATCTTCTTCCAGAACGAGATCCCTTACGACGTCCCGAATCAGGCGAGCTGGATGGCCCCGAACGGGCGCAACGGCTATGCCGCGTACAAGGTCGGCGACAATGTGACCTCGCACGAGGCATGGGGTCTGGGTAGCTACTGCTTCTTCGACACCAACCCGGCGGTGAATCTGTACCACGCCTTCGAGGTGCCGAATCGGAGCGGCGTGCGCTTCCACAACCTGCTCACGGTTTCGTTGAACTACAAGGGAACCATCACCCACGTCATCAACGACACCGGCGCCGTGACGCCGACGGGCACGGTCCCGGTCAACGTGGTGGCCTACCCGTAGATCTTTAGTGAGTGCTGGTATGTGACTGGTTGCGTAGGGTCTAGGGAGCGAGAGAGAGGGGCGCTGGATGCTTTGTTGGCAGCTAGGGGCCCTCTCGGCTCTCGGAAACTGCTGGCCTAGGGATTGTCCCTTGTTGTTTGGTAGCGTTTAGCTGCGCTGCCAAACCGTTGCAACCCAAGAACGACACACTGATGCGACCGTTGACCTTCATGACAGCAGCTTCTTTACAATGGTGTCGATATCGTTCAATACGCCGCTGTTGGCCAGCGCTGTTCTGATTGTTCTCCGGAGTGACTCGAAGCGAGCGTTTGGCAGTTCTGTGCTTCTGGCTATTTTCTCGGCTTTCTCTGCCAAATCAACCAGTCTTCGGTGCGACAAGTCTTCGGGGTTGTAGAGCGGAATGGGAATTTGGAAGATGTACTTGTCGAAGTCGCGAGGGTTGTGTTCGCCGCGGGCTTGCAGGGGGCGAACCGCCATGGTTAGCGTGGTCGAGTTCAAGATTGCGCTGAGGAACCTGCCTTCGCTTAAGGTGTCTATTGTTCCCCAATAAAGTTTGTGGTCAATGATGGCAGAATTGTCCTCTATTATTGCTGCGGCTAGGTACATTCCACTTTTTGTATAGACTACGCGTCGATTGGACTTGGATAGCTGTTGGGAAAGGCCTCGGTGGTAGTCGAGTCGATCTATCAAGTTTAGTTTGGCGTTCGATCGATTATCTTTCCAGGTTGACTCTGCGGAGCGCCACCACTTGGCGAGTCCTGGGTATAGGTCAAGGTCCGGGTCTTCGGTGTCTAGTAGTTTATTTCCGTCCCAGGGAACCACAGACAGTGTGGGTTCTAATGTGCGAAATGGAAGTATCGAATCGCCTGCGTACAGGGAGTGTATGAATTGGCGTTCGACGGCCCCTTGAAGGCCTGGCAGTCCTTTCCATGGGCTCTTTTCCAGTGTGCTGCGACGGCTGCGGACTGCCTGCCTGTTAGATCCCGTTCCTAGAGGATTCTGTTTCACTGGCTCGACAACGAATAGTACCCTTGGGACGACTGTCGCTCCTTGTGAAAATTTGCGTGCGTACGGAGAGGTTTGTTTGTCAGGTGGTGACTCGCCGAGATTTCTAGATATGCTTGTTCTCGCTTCGATGCAGGACGCTGTCCTCGTGTTAAACCTGCCTGACCACATCTCGCTCACAGCGTTGAGGGGTGAGGAGGGCTCGCCTGAGTTAGCGCGGCGACCGAATACTACTCCGACGGACTGTGGAAAGAACGCTGGTTTAATGAGATGGAGATCCCAGGGTTGAGTGAACGCAACTGAGACAGATTCTGTGTGTGTCGATAACGAGCCGGATCGGAACCCCCTATATTGTTGTCTCGATAGCGTTCCGAGGGGCATGACGTAGCCGAAGCGACCACCTGGTCGGAGGTATTGCTCGATGCATCGAGTTACGAATAATGCGGACAGATCTTGGTTAGTTGCAACGCTGGCTCCTGTCCAGAGTCCGCGTTCTAAGGACATCGCTCGGAATGATTCCTTCTGATCTTGAGTCATGTATCGAAATGCGAGCCATGGAGGATTTCCTACAAGAACATCAACCCTATTTTCAGGGCGGCCTAGCCATATTGGTCTGACTAGATTTCGAACGTAGTATCCCCAGATGTGATTGCGTTCTTCGTCATGTAGTACGCACATGCATTTGAAAGTCTTGCTCAGGGTTTCTCTGTCGAATTTGTCATCTATATTGAATCTTCTAAATAGTGCGGTCAGGCGTGGGATCGGTGAGTGTCGCTCGCGTTCTGTCGCTAGGGTTGCTAGTTCGCCAACTAAACGGTCGAAGTGGTCGGCGTTGGCCAGTATCGAGTCGGGAAATTCCAGATGTGGAGCGGTTTCGGAACTTTTGGTGAATTTTGGATCGTTGAGAAACGTTGGGTGGTCAAGCTGCGTAGGTACGCTTAATCCTGTATGTGACCAAAGTGTCGATTCTTGCCCCCAGCGTAGCGAGTCGCCAAGGTAAACTGGTACGGCGAAAGCGGGCCTGTCGTGGGCCTGGAGTCTTTGCATGCCAATAGCCAAGAGGTATGTGACTCGTGCCAATGTCACTGCTACGGGGTGAACATCAAAACCAATTACGTGTTCGCCTACGTGGCGGATTATCTCGGCGTCTGATGCGCCGTTTTCGGCTGCGGCTTTGGCGTATCGACGTACTGCATGGAAAAGAAACGTTCCACTTCCGCAGCTCGCATCGAGTACTCTTTGAGAAAGGGGAGCGATGACACAATCATCGATTATCTCTTCGGCTAGCCAATCTGGCGTGTAGTACTCCCCTAGTTGATGGCGTACTTCTTGAGGGATGATGGACTCATAGAGTATTTTTAGTACGTCGTGTTCGACCCTATCCCAAGCGAAACGCGCCACCTCCTGAGCGAGGTTCTTGACGAATTCTTCTCCTCTTGGAACCTGGGCGACCCAGTCGAAGAAGTCTGCTTCGACAACTCCGCTTATCTGGGCGTCGCTGAATAGTGTTCCTGCTACTAGTGTTGAGGCGGTGATTGATGGATCTTCTGGATTGAAGCCAACAACAGCATGTCCTATAATTTCAGCCATCACGACTAGTAGGGTGTGGTCGACGAATAGGGAATCATCATCTCTGAAGTTTGTGCCCGCTGCTGTCGTGAGAAGATTTGCCCACATAGCACGCTTCAGCTTTACTGCTGGAGTTCTCTTGTTCTTTCGATAAATTTCGTGGAGTTCGGCGACGGCGAGCGCGTAGGATGGGCTCTTGGCACCTAATTTACGAACTATTTCATTTGGCGTGGGCGGGAGGTTTTGGGTGGTAGTAAATATTGCCTCAAGCCATGATTCGATGTGATCAACGCTCTCGGCATTGGCGTCGACGATCAGTGTTGCTTTGTTGACCCTTTTAAGTCGTCCGTCGATTCTGTGGTACAGATGCCACTCTGCGCCGTCTGTCAGTACTCCGAGGTATCGTCGATTATTTGAGCGTGCATCGGCTGCCAGTCTCCGGCCCAGTTGCCATTCCCCAGATTTACTCGCTCCGTTGGTTCTGAGGTCTGGTCGGAGTTCAATTGTGGTCGAAGCTTTGTCGATATCGATCCGACAAGAAGAATTTCTACCTTCGTGATCAAACGTTATTTTTAGGTCGGTTCTTTCAAGATTGAGATCGGCTCTCAAGATGAATTCTGAAAGTGCTTCCAGTGTGTCGTGCGAGGTTCGCGGGCCTTTGCGTGTTGTTAATTGTTGAACGAGAACCTTAAGGTCTACCTGAGTGGATGCGTCATGCGTATTGAGTACCGGCCATCTATCTAGGGCGGAGGTGGCCGGTGTTGCAAATATTGCTCCTCCTGCCGCAAGGCCCGGGCTGTCGACGAGTTCTGGGTTCCAGCGAACGACGCCGATTGCTTTCTTTGGTTGGCCGACTAAGACCGGCGCGCCACTGAGTCCATGAAGTGATAACCTTGCAAGTGCGTCTGTGCAGGAAAGCTGTATTGCTACGGCGTTGCCTTCGGTGAGTTTGCTGTTGAGCCAAGTCACCTCGCCCGATGCGGCGTAGGAGAATACTCCGTTAATTTCTGCTGGTGCGCCCGGTGCGACGAATCGGGTATGTTCTGCGACGGCTCTGCTGAGTTGTATTGGCTCGAGATCTGCCGGTAGACTATGAACTAGGCGAAGTAGTGCCAAGTCGTTTGTGGGGTCAACATCTTTAACTTGCGCCTCGGTGTAACTGTTGTGCCACATGCATTTCACGCGCCGTGATGTTATTTTCCCCGAGGATCGATCGCCGACGCAGTGAAATGCGGTCAAAGCGTACCGGTCTGTTACCGCGAAAACTGTGCCGAGCTCGCCTGCGGCATCAGATAGTCGGCCGACTGCGGGGATCACTGTGGATCCAAGGGGGCCTTTAGTGTGAGTTTCGCGGAAAATGTCGCGCCGGTCGAAGCTTTGGCGATAAGAACTCCCGCTTCGGCCTGAACTGTAATATCGAATCCGATTTCAATTGATTCTAAGCCCCACTCTGTGTTCGACGGGTTCTTAATGAGACGTGCGAGCCTTGTGCGAAACTCGTCAGCAACCTCTTGGACGCTTTCAGCGATCTCGGCTGCTCGTTGGCGAAAATCTTCAGGCACAACCTTGCGGGGGGCAAGGTCGCCAGAGACTTGTCGGGGGGTCACTTCCAGAAGCAAGTCGGGAGAGCCTTGCTTGCTGTCTGCGCGCTTGGTCATGGTGTGCCCCTCATCGCAACATTGTCCAGACTCTGGGTTAGTGCAACGATCAAGTCTGGCAAGGCTTCTCGCTACGTGTAAGACCTGCTGCCAAGTTGTCACCTAATGCCCGAATGAATACCACGCTCCGTGTCTTCCTGTCGGTTGCCTGTACCCTTTTGGAGCAGTCTTCGACACAGTTAGACTAATTGATTTGATGGTGAGTATTGATAATGAAATAGGTGTTAGAAAAGTTCTAACCTCTTTATGGCGAGAGCCCATGGCTCTGTGGAGGGATGTTCTGATGTGCTTGCCGAGGTTTACTCAATGAATTTGGGACGTTTGGGTATTTGCTAGCGGTGTCTTGGTTGAGATCTTGTGGCAAGGGTCGACAGATGGCGCCGTCAACCCAAGCGCTTGCGCACGTCGCGGACCTTGCGGTCGGTCACCCAGCGGACGAACGGCGCGGCGAGCGGGCCCAGTCCGGCCAGCAAAGCCATCGACCGGTCCGGGTAGACCGCGAAACGCTCGCGCTCGATCGCGCGCACGATCTTCGCGGCGACCGCCGGGGCGGTCATCGGCTTGACCGAACCGCTGATCGCCGCCGTCTCCGCAGGCTTGAACTCGTTCTCCTCCGCCAGTTGAGGGGTGTCGACGTCCGGCGGGTACACGCAGCCGACGTGCACCCCATGCGGCCGCAACTCCCCGCGCAGGCATTCCATCAAGCCACGGACCGCGAACTTGGCCGGGCTGTAGGCGGTGTAGCCGTAAATCCCGAGCAACGCCGTCGCCGAGGAGATCGCCACGATCGAGCCGCGGCCACGTTCGATCATCGACGGCGCGACCGCGCGAATCGGATAGAGCGTGCCGAAGTAGTCGACTTCGACCATTTGCCGGAAAACGGAATCCTCGAGCTCCAGGAAGTGCCCTGGCCGCGCTTGGCCGGCCGAAGTCACCAGCACATCGCAGGGCTCCAAAGAACCCAAGGCCGCGGTGATGGCCCGTTGATCGGAAACGTCCACCGAGACCGTCTGAACGTCCGTGGCGCCGGAGTCGCGCAAAGACGTGGCGGCGGCGTCCAACCTGACACTGTTGCGCGCGATCAAGGTCACCGAAGCACCGCGCTGGGCGAGCATGAACGCCGTGGCCAAGCCGATGCCACTCGAACCGCCGGTGATCACCGCGTGCGCTCCGCGCAGGGACGTCATAACATGAACGATATTCACCTCGGCGCCGTGTGGGCAAAGCCACGCTGGTAACGGGTATGTTTTTCCATTGCTTAGGCGATACAAATATCGAGGCGGCAACGCGGGCGTCTCCCTCATGCCGTCTACCCCCAGGGAGGAGCACCGTGCGCCGGGCCTGGCTCATCTGGATGACCGCCGCCGCCGTCTACCTGCTCGCCGTCTTCCACCGGACCTCGTTCGGTGTCGCCGGGCTGCAGGCGGCCGAACGCTTCGGCGTCGGCGCCGCCGCGCTCGGCATGTTCACCGTGCTGCAGGTCGGCGTGTACGCGGCCATGCAGATCCCGACCGGCGTGCTCGTCGACCGGTACGGCCCGCGCAAGATCCTCACCGCCGCGCTGCTCACCCTCGGCCTCGGCCAGATCCTGCTCGCGCTCGCGCACTCGTACGCGCTCGGCCTCGTCGCCCGCGGCGTGCTCGGCGTCGGCGACGCGCTCACCTTCGTCAGCGTGCTGCGGCTCGCCGCCGCGCACTTCCCTGGCCGCCAGTACGCCATCGTCACCGCGCTCACGGCCGCCATCGGCTACATCGGCAACCTCGCCGCGACCGTCCCGCTGAGCCTCCTGCTCGACGGTCCCGGCTGGACGCCCACGTTCCTCGTCGCGGGCATCGTCACGGTCGTCTACTCGACGGTCGTGGTCCTGCGCGTCAAGGATCTGCCGGACGGCATGACCGCGCCGGCCCCGGAACCGGTCCGCCCGCGTGAACTCGGCCGCCAGGTCCGCTCGGTCTGGCGCGAGCCGGGCACCCGCCTCGGCTTCTGGGTGCACTTCAGCACGATGTTCGCGCCGAACGTGCTCACCATGCTCTGGGGCGTCCCGTTTCTCGTGCAGGGACAAGGGTTTCCGAAGTCGACTGCCAGCACGCTGCTGACCGTCTTCGTCTTCGGCTCGATGGCGGGCGGCCCGCTCACCGGCGCGATCATCGGCAAGCACCCGTCACTGCGGATGCCGCTCGTCGGCGGCTACCTGGTCACCGCGACCGCGGTCTGGGCCGTGCTGCTGAGCTGGCCGGGGCAGGTCCCGCTCGCGCTGCTGGTGCCCGCGTTCGCGCTGCTCGCGCTCGGCGGCCCCGCCTCGATGATCGGCTTCGCGCTCGCTCGTGACTACAACCCGCTGCACCGCGTCGGCACCGCGACCGGCGTCGTCAACGTCGGCGGCTTCGTCGCGACCACGGTCGCCGCGCTGGGTGTCGGTGTCCTGCTGGAACTGACCGGCGGCAACTTCCGGGTCTCGCTGCTGGTGCTCGTCGCCGTGCTCGCACTCGGCTCGTTCCGGATGATCGTCTGGTGGCGTCGCACGCGCGCCCACCTCTTCGCCGCCCAGGCGCGCGGCGAGGAGATCCCGGTGCGAGTCACGCGCCGCCGCTGGGACTCCGAACCACTGGCGGCGTAGGCCGGAACCGGAACGCCCGGAGCACCGGCGGGCTCACCGGAACTCATCGGTCTCGCGGAAAAGAGGTCGACCCGGCTGGAAGACTGCTGGATGTGGCAGTCGAACTGGTCGCGGTGGACGAAGCGGACAAGTCCGTGCTGGAGCGCGTGCTCCAGTTCTATCTGTACGACTTCGCCGAGATCCGTGGCGAGGCGCTGACCCCGCATGGCACCTACACCTACCGGTATCTCGACGGCTACTTCACCGACGAGGACCGCGAGGCCTGGTTCATCAAGGCCGGCGGCGAACTGGCCGGATTCGCCTTCGTCCGCGGCGACCTGCCGGAGGACTGGAACGTCGGCGAGTTCTTCGTACTGCGCAAGTTCCGGCGCCAGGGCGTGGCGAGCGAGGCGGCCCGCCTGCTCTTCACCGGTCACCCCGGTGAGTGGACGCTGAGCTTCGATCATGACAACGCGCCCGCCGCGGCCTTCTGGCCCGGCATCGTGCGGGCCGTGGCCACCGGCGCCGTCGAAGTGGACGACGCACACAAGCACGAGTCGGGTGCGCCCAGTACCCGGCTCCGCTTCCAGGTGGCCGACCTTTAAGGTTTCGGCGTGTCCCAGCCGAAAAAGCCTCGCCGTCCCGCCCCGCCGCCCGGTCTCGTCATCGTCGACAAGCCCGCGGGCATGACCTCGCACGATGTCGTCGCCAGGGCGCGGCGGTTCATGGGGACCCGCAAGGTCGGCCACGCCGGCACCCTCGACCCGATGGCCACCGGCGTGCTGGTGCTCGGCATCGAACGCGCGACCAAGCTGCTGGGTCACCTCGCGCTCGACCGCAAGACCTACCTCGCGACCCTGTCGCTCGGCTCCTCGACGACCACGGACGACGCCGAGGGTGAGGTGCTCACCACGGCCGACCCGTCCGCCGTGACCGACGCGGCCATCGCCGCCGGGATCGCCGAGCTGACCGGCGACATCATGCAGGCGCCCAGCGCGGTCAGCGCGGTCAAGATCGACGGCAAGCGCGCCTACGCGCGGGTCCGCGCCGGCGAGGACGTCGTCATCCCGCCGCGCCCGGTCACCGTCTACCGGTTCGACCTGCTCGGCACGCGCCGCGAGGACGATCGCATCGAACTCGACGCGATCGTCGAATGCTCCTCGGGCACGTATGTGCGCGCGCTCGCGCGTGACCTCGGCGCCGGGCTCGGCGTCGGCGGTCACCTGCTCGCGTTGCGGCGCACCACGGTCGGCCCGTTCACGCTGGCGAAGGCTCGCACACTCGATCAACTCGAGGAGAAGCCCGAGCTCTCGCTGGATCTAGATTCAGCTGTGGCGGCGGCGTTCCCGCGCCGGGATCTCGACGCGGCGACCGCCAAAGCCGTCCAATATGGACAGAGGATCCCCTCGGCGGGCATCGAGGGGACCTACGGGCTGTTCGGACCGGACGGACGTGTCCTCGCTCTCGCTTCCGATGCCGAGGGCGTGGCCAAGTCGGTGGTAGTGCTCCTTCCGGCCTAGGCCGTGTCTGGTGGCTCAAGTTCGCGGTCTTCGCGCCCAGGCGGCCCCTGGCGGTACGGGCGATTCACCCGAGTACAACCCGGTACGAGGGCGAATCGCCCGCACCGCCAGGAACCACCTGGATCACGAAGCCCATCGAACAGATCCACCAGACACGGCCTAGGGTGAGGAGCGTGTCGATGGGGAAGGCGGGCGTTGTGCAGCGTTGGCGTGGTTTGGGAGACCTCCCCAGTGGCTGGGGCCGGTGTGTCGTCACGATCGGGGTCTTCGACGGGGTGCACCGCGGACACCAGGTGCTGATCAACCGGACCGTCGAGGTCGCGGCCGAGCGCGGGCTGCCCGCCGTGGTGCTGACCTTCGACCCGCATCCGTCCGAGGTCATCCGCCCTGGCAGCCACCCCGCGCAGCTGACCACGCTGCGCCGCAAGGCCGAGCTGGTCGAAGGCCTCGGCGCGGACGTGTTCGCGGTACTGCCGTTCACGCTGGAGCTGTCCAGGCTGAGCCCGCACGAGTTCGTGCACGAGGTGCTCGTCGACCGGCTGCACGCGGCCGCGGTGATCGTGGGCGAGAACTTCACCTTCGGCAACAAGGCCGCCGGTGACGTCGAGCTGCTGCGCACGCTCGGCAAGCGCTTCGGGTTCACCGCGCAGGGCGCCGAGCTGCAGGGCCGGTCCGTCGCGGAAAGCGAGATCACCTTCTCGTCGACCTACGTGCGCTCCTGCATCGACGCCGGTGACGTCCAGGCCGCCGCCGAGGCGCTCGGGCGCCCGCATCGCCTCGAAGGCATCGTCGTCAAGGGCGACGGCCGAGGGCACGACCTCGGTTACCCGACGGCGAACCTGTCGACCCCGCGTTTCGCCGCGGTGCCCGCCGACGGCGTCTACAGCTGCTGGTTCACCCGATCGGCTGACCCGAGCCGGAAGCTGCCCGCCGCGGTCTCGGTCGGCACCAACCCGACCTTCTCGGGCAGGGAACGCACGGTCGAGGCCTTCGTGCTCGACATCGACGAGGACTTCTACGGCCAGCACGTCGCGCTCGACTTCGTGGCGAAGCTGCGTGATCAGGTGAAATTCAGCTCGTCGGAGGAACTGGTCAAGCAGATCGACGACGACGTGGTCCGCACGCGCAAGGCGCTGGAACTGGGCGATTAGCCGGAAATCGCCCTGCCGCGACGTCCCACCTGGCAAGATGCTGACGGGGCGCAAGCAAGCCGAACGTTAGGGGAGTGCGTAGCACAGTGGAGGACCACAAGATCGTCCAGCGGAACATCGCGCTGCAGCGCGAGTGGTACGGGGAGCCGCTCGGCGACCGTGTGCGCAGGCTGGTGGTCGCCTTCGACGTTTCGCAGGCCTTCCTCGCCGAAGTGCTGGGCATCAGCGCCCCGATGCTGAGCCAGGTGATGAGCGGGCGGCGCGCCAAGATCGGCAACCCGGTCGTGCTCGCCAGGATGATCATGCTGGAGCGCAAGATCCTGGTCCCGGGTGTCGCGGCCGGCCACCGCGACGCGATGCAGCAGGCGCTCGAGGACGTCCGTGACTCACGGCCGACCGTCGGCCGCGACAGCATCCCGGTCGGCGCGGTCGCCGACGACCACTCGGTGTTCGCCGCGCTGCGCGAGATCGCCGAGGACGAGGACCTGAACGAGGCCGCCAAGCGGCTCGACGACGATTTCCCGGCACTGGCCGACCTGCTCCGCCGGGCCGGCAAACAAGCGCCATGATCCTTTTCACGGCGCTGCTCCCGCCCGAAGACGTCGTCACGGCGTTGGAGGCGGAGCTCGCCCGCCAGGGTGTCGACCAGGCGCTGCGCTGGTCGTCGCCGTCGAACTGGCACGTCACGCTGGCTTACTACGGGGACGTCCCCGAGATCCCGGACCTCGCGCTGAGCGGCCGCCCGGCACCCCGCCTCTGGATCGAGGGCGCGGGAACTTTTCCGGGCGTGCTGTGGTTGAACGTCGCAGGTGAGGAGCTCGCCGAGCTCGCATCGGCGGCGGGCGCGGGCGCGGACGGCCGTAAATACCGTTCGCATCTGACGCTCGCGCGCTACGCTAAGGAAGATCCGGATGCGGGCAAGGCCTGGGCCGAGCGCCTGATGGCATTCCGCACCGAGCCGTGGGTCGCGCGGGAGGCAGTCCTCATGCGCAGCGACCGCGATGAGCGCGGGACCACGTACCGAGTGGTCGAACGCTACCCGCTGAACGGCTGAACCCGCTGCTGGCGTAACCTTGACAGTTGGGTCCGGCTGCAGTCCGTGGCGGCCGTGACCGTCTCACCCGGCGTGATCGATCGTCCGGGCCACACGGCACCAGATAACTAGGAGTTAGTCAGTGGCTCTGTCCACCGAAGAGAAGAAGTCGATCCTCACCGAGTACGGCGTGCACGACTCGGACACCGGATCCCCCGAGGCCCAGGTCGCGCTGCTGACCAAGCGCATCGTCGGCCTCACCGAGCACCTCAAGGCTCACAAGCACGACCACCACTCGCGTCGCGGGCTGCTGCTGCTGGTCGGCCGTCGCCGCCGGCTGCTCAACTACGTGATGAAGGTGGACATCGAGCGGTACCGTGCGCTGATCCAGCGTCTCGGCCTCCGCCGATAGCTTGACCCCGAGGGGGAGTGGCCTACGGTCGCTCCCCCTCGGTCTAGAACCGGCGCGAGCGCGTTCGCAGGAGCCGTCCGCCGGTCCTCGGTAGTGGTTTCCGGGCATGAGGCCCGGAGACTTCGATCGAAGACCGGCATTCTTCCTCGAACGTCCTCAGGCGAAATGGGTCCCAGGGTGGGAGACTCGCGCCGTCACAGAGGAACCAAAGAGGAGATACACCCTATGACCGACTCCACCGGAGTCACCGTGCACGAAACCGAAGCCGTTCTCGACAACGGCCGTTTCGGCACCCGCACCGTCCGCTTCGAGACCGGCCGCCTGGCCCGTCAGGCAGCCGGCTCCGTCGTCGCCTACCTCGACGAAGAGACCATGCTGCTGTCCGCCACGACGGCGTCGAAGCACCCGAAGGAGCACTTCGACTTCTTCCCGCTGACCGTGGACGTCGAAGAGCGCATGTACGCCGCCGGCCGCATCCCCGGCGCGTTCTTCCGCCGCGAGGGCCGCCCGTCCACCGACGCGATCCTGACCTGCCGCCTGATCGACCGGCCGCTGCGCCCGTCGTTCGCCGACGGTCTCCGCAACGAGATCCAGGTCGTCATCACCGTCCAGAGCCTCAACCCGGACGACCCGTACGACGTGCTGGCGATCAACGCGGCCTCCGCGTCCACCCAGATCGCGGGCCTGCCGTTCTCCGGCCCGGTCGGCGGCGTCCGCGTCGCGCTGATCGAGGACCAGTGGGTCGCGTTCCCGACCTGGTCGCAGCTGGAGAAGGCGACCTTCAACATGGTCGTCGCGGGCCGCATCGTCGGTGAAGGTGTCAACGACGTCGCCATCATGATGGTCGAGGCCGAGGCCACCGAGAACACCCTCGACCTGGTCGCCGGTGGCGCCAAGGGCCCGAACGAGCAGTCCGTGGCCGAGGGCCTCGAGGCCGCCAAGCCGTTCATCCGCGTGCTGTGCGAGGCCCAGCAGAAGCTGGCCGAGTCCGCCGCGAAGCCGACCGGCGAGTTCCCGGTCTACCCGGCCTACCAGGCCGACGCGTACGATGCCGTCGCCGCGATCGCGACCGACGACCTGGCCGCCGCGCTGACCATCGCGGGCAAACAGGACCGCGACAACGCGACCGACGAGGTCAAGGCCGCTGTCCTGGCCAAGGTCGGCGTCGAAGAGGGCGAAGCCTTCGCCGGCCGCGAGAAGGAGATCGGCGCCGCGTTCAAGGCGCTGTCCAAGAAGATCATGCGCAAGCGCGTCCTCACGGACAAGATCCGCATGGACGGCCGCGGCCTGACCGACATCCGCCAGCTTTCGGCTGAGGTCTCGGTCATCCCCCGTGCGCACGGTTCGGCGCTGTTCGAGCGCGGCGAGACCCAGATCCTGGGTGTCACCACGCTGAACATGCTTCGCCTGGAGCAGCAGATCGACGCGCTGTCCCCGGAGACGCACAAGCGCTACATGCACCACTACAACTTCCCGCCGTTCTCCACCGGCGAGACCGGCCGCGTCGGTTCGCCGAAGCGGCGCGAGATCGGCCACGGCATGCTCGCCGAGCGCGCACTCCTGCCGGTGCTGCCGAAGCGTGACGAGTTCCCGTACGCGATCCGCCAGGTCTCCGAGGCGCTGGGCTCCAACGGCTCGACCTCGATGGGCTCGGTCTGCGCGTCCACCATGGGTCTCTACAACGCCGGTGTCCCGCTGAAGGCGCCGGTCGCCGGTATCGCCATGGGCCTCATCTCCGACGAGGTCGACGGCGAGACCCGCTACGTCGCGCTGACCGACATCCTCGGTGCCGAGGACGCCATGGGCGACATGGACTTCAAGGTCGCCGGCACCAAGGACCTGATCACCGCGCTGCAGCTGGACACCAAGCTCGACGGCATCCCGTCCGAGGTGCTCGCCGCCGCGCTGAACCAGGCGAAGGACGCCCGGCTCACCATCCTGGAGGTCATCGCCGAGGCGATCGACGCCCCGGACGAGATGAGCCCGTTCGCCCCGCGCGTCACCAGCGTGAAGGTCCCGGTCGACAAGATCGGCGAGGTCATCGGGCCGAAGGGCAAGATGATCAACTCGATCACCGAGGAGACCGGCGCCGACATCTCCATCGAGGATGACGGCACGATCTACGTCGGTGCCGCGGACGGCCCGTCCGCGCAGGCCGCGATCGACAAGATCAACGCCATCGCCAACCCGCAGCTCCCGAAGGTGGGCGAGCGCTTCCTGGGCACCGTCGTCAAGACGGCCGCCTTCGGCGCCTTCGTCTCGCTGCTCCCGGGCCGCGACGGGCTGGTGCACATCTCGAAGCTGGGCAACGGCAAGCGCATCGCCAAGGTCGAGGACGTCGTCAACGTCGGTGACAAGCTCCGCGTGGAGATCGCCGACATCGACAACCGAGGCAAGATCAGCCTGATCGTCGTCCGCGAAGAGGACGAGAAGGCCGCTCCCGCCGAGGCCGAGGTCGCCGAAGCCAAGTAGCCCGCTCTGTTCTCGTAAGTGGCTCGTAAAGGCCTCCTTCACCTGGTGAAGGAGGCCTTTACGCACACGTTAGGCATGTGAAGGATCATGGCGCAGATTCCCGGGTTTGAGCAGGCGATAGGCAGTACCCGCACGCTGGAGTCCAGTTCGGACGGTGCGGTGGTCAAGCGGACGGTGCTGGCGGGCGGCCTGCGGGTGATCACCGAGCACGTGCCCGCGTCGCGGTCGGCGACCGTCGGGCTGTGGGTCGGGGTGGGTTCGCGCGACGAGCCGTCGAACGTCGCCGGCGCCGCGCACTACCTGGAACACTTGCTGTTCAAGGGAACCGCGAACCGTGACGCCACCCAGATCGCCGAGGAGATCGACGCGGTCGGCGGCGAGTTCAACGCGTTCACCGCCAAGGAGCACACCTGCTACTACGCGCAGGTGCTCGACCAGGACCTCCCGCTCGCGATGGACCTGGTGACCGACGTGGTCTTCGAGGCGCTCTGCACGGATTCCGATGTGGACACCGAACGCAGCGTGGTGCTCGAAGAGATCGCCATGCGCGACGACGACCCCGAGGACCTGCTGCACGAGACCTTCGTCAGCGCGATTCTGGGCAGTCACCCGCTCGGGCTGCCGGTGCTGGGCACCGAAGAGTCGATCACCGGGATGTCGGCGTCGGCGTTGCGCGGGTTCTACAAGCGCCGCTACACGATGCCCCGGATGGTGCTCGCCGTCGCGGGCAACATCGACCACACGCACGTGCTTCGCTTGGTGCGCAAGGCTTTGCGTGACCGGCTGAGTGGCGCCGAGACGCCGGTGGCCGCACGCAGCGGACGCGCGCGCATCCCGGTGACGCGCAAGCTCGCGCTGCACACCGACGACACCGAGCAGGCGCACGTCATGCTCGGCCTCAAGGCGTTGTCGCGCCACGACGAGCGCCGCTTCGCGTTGTCGGTGCTGAACGCGGCGCTCGGCGGCGGCATGAGCTCCCGGCTGTTCCAGGAGATCCGCGAGCGGCGTGGCCTGGCGTACCAGGTGTACTCGTCGACCGCGAGCTACTCCGACACCGGGCACATGGCCGTCTACGCGGGCTGCCAGCCGGAGAAGCTCGGCGAGGTGGCCGGCGTGATCCGCGAGGTGCTCGACGGCGTCGCGCTGGACGGGCTCACCGAGGCGGAGGTCAAGCGCGCCAAGGGACAGCTGCGCGGCGGGCTCGTGCTGGGCCTGGAGGACACGTCGTCGCGGATGTCGCGGATCGGCAAGAACGAGCTCAACTACGGCCGCTACCTGGGCGTGGACGACACCGTGGCCCGCATCGACGCGGTGACCACCGAAGAGGTCTGTGCGCTCGCTCGCACTCTGCTTCGCCGACCGGGTGGCGTGTCGGCGGCCGCGGTCGTCGGGCCTTACGCTCACTCCGACGACCTTCCAGACGATCTTCACGAGGTGATCGCGTCATGACCGATTTGATCCGCGTAGGTGTGCTCGGCGCGCGTGGCCGGATGGGCGCCACGGTCGTCAAGGCCGTCGAAGCCGCCTCCGACATGGAGGTTGTAGTACAGATCGACGCGGACGACCCGCGCGAGCTGAACGGCGCCCAGGTCATCGTCGACTTCACGCACCCCGACGCGATCATGGACAACCTCCGCTTCGCGATCGACAACGACGTGCACGCCGTCGTCGGCACCACGGGCATGAGCGAAGAGCGGCTGGCCCAGGTGCGTGAATGGCTCGCACCGAAGCCTTCGCTCGGCGTGCTGATCGCCCCGAACTTCGCGCTGGGCGCGGTGCTCGCGATGCGTTTCGCCCAGCAGGCGGCTCGCTTCTACGCCTCGGCCGAGATCATCGAGCTGCACCACAACCGCAAGGCCGACGCCCCGTCCGGCACCGCGGGCCACACCGCGCTGTTGATCGCCCAGGCCCGCAAGGAAGCCGGCGTCACACCGGGCCCCGACGCCACGACGGCCGAGCTGGCGGGCGCCCGCGGCGCGCTGGTCGAGGACGTCCGCGTGCACTCGGTGCGGCTGCCCGGTCTCATCGCGCACGAGGAGATCCTGTTCGGCGCGGAGGGGGAGACCCTGACGATCCGTCACGACTCGATGGACCGCACCTCGTTCATGCCGGGCGTGCTGCTCGGCGTGCGTGAGGTCCTCAAGCGCCCCGGCCTGACCGTCGGACTGGAGAACGTGCTCTCGCTGTGAAAGCCCGCAATGTCGCGCTGCTGCTGACGGCGGCGCTGATCGTGTATTTCGTTCTGCTGGCAGGCCGTGCCATCGCGTTGTTCCAGGCGGGTGGCACGGTCCCGGTGCTGCTGGGCATCGGTGTGCTTCTGTTGCCACTGCTGGGTGTTTGGGTCGTGGTGTCCACTTGGCGCTCGGGCGTGCGCATCCAGCGGCTCGGCCGTCGCCTGGACGAAGAGGGCGGCTTGCCGGACATCTCGGACCTGCCCCGCCGGGCTTCGGGCCGGGTGGAGAGGCAGGCGGCGGACGTCTGGTTCGACGCACGCCAGGCCGAGGTCGAAGCCGACCCTTCCGACTGGCGCAACTGGTACCGGCTCGCGTTCGCGTACGACATCGCGGGGGACCGGCGACGGGCCCGCGAGACGATGCGTAAAGCAGTCGAACTCGAGGCCAAGGGCTCGTGAGCGTTGGGGGGGGGGGGGAACACCCCCCACCCGAAACCACCAAACCAAGGGCAGACTAACACCCCCCCCCAACATTCTCAAAACCCGCCGGTGGCGGGTGGAGATCATAGAC
>NZ_JBHWEB010000033.1:80353-84925 GCF_042734395.1 Amycolatopsis sp. NPDC059657
CCCCGGACCATCTTTTTAATTTTTATGCCCCGGCGCCGCTCGGGGGGGGGGGGGGGGGGGGGGCCCCCCCCCCCCCCCCCAACGCTCACGACCACTAGAAGTGGATCTCGCCGCCGCCCGCGAAGTTGAGGTTCACGCTGGGGCCGGAGTTGGTGTATTCGCCGGTGTTCAGCTCGGAGTTGCCGGTGCTGGTCACCGTCTCGTAGGTCGTGTACGGGTAGCAGCAGCTGCCGATGGACAGCTTGTCGCCGTACCTGGCACCGGACGCGTTGGCGTGCACCATGCCGTTGCTGGTGTTCTTCCACAACCGGAGCGTGCGGCCGTTGCCGCTCTTCTCCTTGAGCACGACGAATCCTTGAACCGCCACTGGCGATCCCTTGGCTTCGGCCGAGGCGGGTACCGACATGGTCGTAGTCGCGACGAAAGCGATCAGCGCGGCGGCTGCGATCTTCTTGATCATGAACGAATCGTGGCATTCGGCGCTGTCACCCCGCTGCCATTCGGACTAATCCCAGCCGAATGGGTTACCAGATCAGAAGTGGAAAACGCCCGCGAACATCGCGGGCGCCGCGGCCAGCAGGCTGAAGCGCACGCCGCGGCCGAGCAGGCCGCCGATCAGGAACGTCGACATCGGCATCCGGACCATCCCGGCCAGCACGGTGGTGGCCATGAACGGCGGCAGCCCGATGACCGCGCTCACCCCGTAGGTCCCGGTCATCCAGTGCGGATGGCGATGGCAGCGCTCGCGCAGCGCGTCCACCCAGGCGCGGAACTTCTTGGTACGCAAGCGCATCCGCTCACGCCTCGGCGTCGGCGGGCGTTCGCGGTGCAGCCGGTCGTGCAGGAACTTCGGCAGTTTGATGGACCCGCGCGCGGCCAGGTAGTACAGCAGCTTGCCTGCGATCTGGCCGACCGCGACCACGATGCCCACGGCGAGCCACGGCACGTCCGGCCTGCTCGCGACCAGCCCGAGCACGAACACCTCGACGCTGATCAGCGGCACGATCGCGGAGCCGAACGCGACGCCGAGGGTCACACACAGCCATCCCAGCATCGCTCACCTCCCCGAGTCGCCGTAGTGCCCAAGTTAGCAGCCGCAAAACCCGGACACCCTGAGGTAAACCCCCGTATCTCCGGTGGTGCCAGCGATAAAAGATCACCTGTTCGCCGTCTTGCGGTCACCTTGCGCTGGAAGCCTGGCCTGGTGGAAGAGCACAGCCGGTTCGCCCGGTTCTGCGCCGCCGTGGTGCGGCGCCTGCCGTTTGGGCTGTCGCGGATCGTCGCGCCGAATTTCCTCGGCTTCGCGCTGATCAACGGGTTCACCTTCGGCGTGGACCTCGCACTGCTGACCTTGTTCCACGGCTGGCTGGGCCTGCCGGTCTGGCTGTCGATCACCCTCGGCTATATCGGTGCCTTCACGCTCAGCTTCGTGCTCAACCGCAAGCTGAACTTCGAGTCGCACGCGCCCGCCGGGCGCCAGGTGGTGCTGTACGTGGCCGCGATCGCGATCAACTACGCCGCGTTCCTGCTCGGCGTCGGAAGCGGCTTAACCGCGCTCGGCGTCCAGTACCACCTGTCGCGGATCCTGGCCGGCGCCTGCGAAGGCGTGTTCATGTACAGCGCGATGCGATGGGTGGTGTTCGCGCCCCGCTCAGGCGAGCGCGAGGTCCAGTGTGCCGGTTAGCCGCACTTCGCGGATGGTCGTCTCGCCGGTGTCGAGCACGCGGACGGTGCCGTCCGGGTTCCAGCCCGCGCGGCGGTAGAAGCCCAGCGCCGGATGGTCGGACTGGCCGACCCAGCTGATGCCCCGCTCGGCGCCCTGCTCGCGCAGGTCCCGCGCGGCCGTGGCGAGCAGCCGTCCGGCATGCCCTCGGCGGCCCCAGCGCGGCTCTACCAGCAGCGATGCGATGAGCCCCGTCCTGGCTGCGTCGTCGGGCAGCGCTCCGGAGGCGTCCGCGACCTCGCTCTCCGGCGCGAGGCCCGCGACGCAGAAACCGACGGTGAACTCGCCCTCGGTGGCCAGGTAGACGCTGCTGAACGGGAACTCGATCGCGTCCGTCCATTGCCGCTCCGCGTCGACGGCGCCCAGCGCCGCGAGCGCGCCGGGCAGGTCGGCGTAGGCGGCCTCCCAGGTGACTCGCTGGAGCCGGGCGATCTCCTTGGCGTCTTCCACGGTGGCCAGGCGAACTTGGGCGATGCTCATGCTGGTGAAACTTAGTGGGTCCGGTTTTTGTCGGTGGGTCGTGGCACCATCGGCGACATCATGGAAACGATGAGTCTGGCCGTCGCGCGCCGCACCGCGCTGGCCGCACAGGGGTTCGCCGACCCACGTCCCGCCTCGCAGCCGACGAGGCGGCATCTGCAGCGCGTGCTGTCCAGGGTCCAGCTGATCCAGCTCGATTCGGTCAACGTCGCCGTCCGCGCCCACTACGCGCCGCTGTTCTCGCGCCTCGGCGCCTACGACGCCGCGCTGATCGACGAGGCGGCGTGGACGCACACGGCCAAGCGCCCGCGCATGCTGGTCGAGTACTGGGCGCATGAGGCGAGCCTGTTGCCGGTGCAGGATTGGCCGCTGCTGCGTTCGGGCGCGAAACGGCAGGGCTGGTGGCGAAACTATTCGTCCCTTGTGGACAAATCGCCGGCGTTGATCGACGACATCCTGGCCGTGGTCAAGGAACTCGGCCCGATCGGCGCGGGCGGCATCGAGCGCGAGCTCGGCGCCGAGGGCCGCGGTCCCGGCGCGTGGTGGGACCGTTCGGAGGTCAAGAAGGTCTGCGAGTGGATGTTCGGCATGGGCCAGCTGACCACCGGCACCCGCCGGTCGTTCGAGCGGCTCTACGACCTCACCGAGCGCGTCGTGCCGCCGGAAGTGTTGTCCCGCAAGGTTTCCCCGGAGGAGGGCGCCCGTGAGCTGATCACCAGGTCGGCGGTCGCGCTCGGCGTCGCCACCGAGACGGACCTGCGCGACTACTACCGCCTCGGCCCCGGCGAGACCAAGCAGGCGGTCCGGGAGCTCGTCGAGACCGGTGTGCTGGAGCCGGTCTCGGTGCGTGACTGGAAGGCGCAGGCGTACCGGCACGTCCAGGCGAAGACGCCCCGGTCGATCACCGGGCGTGCGCTGCTCTGCCCGTTCGACCCGCTGATCTGGGAGCGTGCCCGCACCGAGCGGCTGTTCGGCTTCCGCTACCGCATAGAGATCTACGTGCCGGAGCCCCAGCGCATCCACGGCTACTACGTGTTCCCGTTCCTCCTCGACGGCGAACTGGTCGCCCGCGTGGACCTGAAGTCGGACAGGGCCGCAGGCGTCCTCCGCGTCCAAGGCGCCTTCGCCGAGCCGGACGCCGACAACGCCCGCGTAGCACTGGAACTCGCCGCCGAGCTGAAGCTGATGGCCGCCTGGCTCGGTCTCGACGGAGTCGTGATGGGGGAGCGAGGTGACCTGGCGAAGCCGCTCCGCAAACTCGTGCGCTAGGCCGCGTTCGCGGGCCGAGGATGGGCCCGCGTCCATCCTCGGCTCCGTCGGCTACAGCACCAAGTTCAAGGTCACCTTGGTGTCGGTGTCGGTCGCGTGCTCACCGGTCCCGTCCCCGCGCGCGGTCCGGTACTTCCCCGTCCCGCCGATCACGGCGATCGGGAATGTCTTCCCGGGACCGGGTATCTCCCGGATGTGCATGTTGTTCAGATGCAGTTCCCCATCCGGCAGCCGAAGCACGATCTTGTTCTGCACGACGATCTTCAACGGCAGCCCGGGAATGATGTCGACCACCATCCCGTTGACCGACCCGTCCCCGATCTTCACCCCGTCTTTCCCGTGCACGGTCAAGGACGTGAAGAAAACCGTCCCCGCCACCACATTCGCCCCGGGAACACTGGGCAGCGAAGTAGCGGTCCGCCGCGAAATCAACTCGACGACCTCATCCGCGCCCTTGCTCACGGCAACGGTCCCCACCGCCCCCACGGCCGCGACAGCGGGCACCGCCAACATCGCAGCCCGCCTCGAAAGGTCACTCATCCCGACCACTCCCTCCCGGTGTACGTCCACAAAGCACACTAGGAGCCCCCAAAACCCCACCCCACCCCCGAAAACCACCCCCGGCTACACCCAGCCACCCCCGCTACCCCAACCGGCCCAACCCCACCCCGCGCCCGAGTGACCCCGTTCGCCCACCACCCCGCCTCACCACCAGCCCACCCGGCAAACGAGCGACCCAGACTTCACCCACCCCAATCAGGTGACCCACCACCCCCACCTGCCCCCGCCCCTGGCCGGACGCCACCCGCACGCGAATGGACGCCACGCGCCCCAACCGGACGACACGCGTACGCCGATGGACGACACGCGTACCCAGAGAGTCGACGCGCGTGCCTGGGGAGTCGGCACGCGTGCCTGGAGGGTCGGCACACGCTGGTAGGCCAGATCCCGGAAGCCGAGCGTTCACCCGAGGTGCCGGAGAGGGGACACGAGGTGCCGGAAGTGTGAACCGCCCCGGGTTTGATGGAGGCTCCATCGTGTGAGTGAGGATGGAGTTATGGCCCGGTCTTCGAGGCACCCGCGTGAGGTGCGTGAGCGCG
>NZ_JBHWEB010000034.1:0-27794 GCF_042734395.1 Amycolatopsis sp. NPDC059657
AACGAGAACTGGTCGATACCTACGACGTGTCCAGGCCGACCATCCGCGACGCGGTCAACATCCTTCGCGCCGAGGGCATCGTCATCTCCGAGCACGGTCGGGGCGTGTTTGTTCGTCCGCCGGCCAGTATCACTCGCCTGGCTCGCTCACGTCTCTCGCGAGCAGCACGTGAGCGTAACCAGGCGGCGTTCATTGCTGATGCAGCAGCGCGCGGCTTTACGCCGTCGTCTTCCGTAAAGATCAGCTTTGAACCGGCTGACGCACGGGCGGCCGCGTTCCTCGGAATCTCGCCGGGCGATGAAGTCACCGTGAGAGATCGGGTGATGCGCGCCGACGGGCTCGTAGTCCAACTCGCGGTGTCGCGCTTGCCGCGCGAATTTACGCGCGGCACCGCGATCGAAGAAGTGAATACGGGCGCAGGCGGTGCCTACGCACGACTTGAAGAGGCTGGACACATAATCGGTTCATTTGTTGAGCACGTTGGCTCGCGAATGCCGACGCCTCAAGAAGCTTCGCTTCTCCAGCTTGCGGACGGCGTGCCGGTCCTCACGATAACTCGCATTGCTATGCGCGAGGATGGCGTGCAGCTGGAAATGAACGACATGATTCTGGCTGCCGATCGCTACGAACTCACTTACGAATGGGAAGCCGAGTAGCGTCCAAGATGCCCGCTTAAGCGGAGCCCGAACGGTAATTGTGCCTGCTTGCTAGCTGGCGACCACCGAGCACGAGTCCGTGCCCTTCGTCAGCTCGAGCTGGCCGGTCGCGTCCATGATTTGGCAGACGGCGCCGCCGGTCGCCGGCCGCGACGTCGTCACGGTGACCGTCGATCCCTTGGGCACGGTGACCGGCACGCGCAGGACGTCCATCGGGCTGACGTCCTTGGCGGTCACGCCGCCGGGCCCGGCCGGGTCGGTGTAGGCGACGTGGCCGGCGCCGGTCGCACCGATCTGGACCGTGACCATCTGAGCCGCGGGCGTCGGGGTGGCTGGTGGTGTCGGCGCTGGGTCGCTGCCGCAGGCGGTCAGGGTGGCTGCGGCGATGGCCGCGGCGAGGGTCAGGGCGACGCGCTTCACGGCGATCTCCAGCTGCTTGGGCGGGGGCGTTGTCCTCCTGTACTCGCGTTGATCATCAGCGGCGTTACGTATTCGCGTCGGTGCGGGCGGTGTTGGTTGCTGGCGGTCCCTCCAAGAACCCTCCAGAAACCCCACTACATGAGTCGACATCAGACGACATGAGACGACATCGATAGTTCACGCTGTGAAGGGAACGTGCAGCGTAGAGACATGAGACGACATGAGTCGACGTCACGCGACATGGCGTCTGGTCTGAGCCTGTTACCCGGAGGGTTCTTGGTTCGAGTCCAAGCGGGGGAGCAATCGCAAGCGAAAGCCCAGGTCATCGACCTGGGCTTCTTCGTTTTCCGGGTCATTGTGGGCCTGCGGGGCCCTTTAGCGTGGCGTGATCGCCTGGGTGCCGGGGTACTCCTGCCGCCATGACGGGTGAAGTGCCGGAACTGGCTTCATTGCAAGAGCTGGTCAAGCTGTATGAGGACCGGCCAGGGCTGTATGTGCGCTGGGCGCCGGAGTGGGCTCCGCCTCGTGGTGGCAGCGTGGACGAGCTCACCGGGGCCGCGTTGCCGGGCCTGTCGGTGAATCCGCTGGCTCCGGAGCCATGGTGGGGTCAGCGGCCGCTTGAACTGTGGCTTGCGCGGCGGCTTTACGACTATTGCCACCTTCGCCATGTGCGGCCGCGCCCGACTCGGGCGTGGGTGCTGGACGGCACCGTGGTCGGCCGTGGGCCCGACAACGAACCGCTGCTGGCCGAGCCGGAGCCGGTGGCGCGCTTGTCGAGTCTCGTGCTCGACGAGGCCCGTGCGCTTCTTCGCCTGTGGTCCCACGAGGACGCTGAATGGGGACCGCTGCGCCGTCCACCCGAGATCAGCCGGGGTTAGCCGCGTACTACCCGGGTATGCCCGATACCGCTGAAGCGATGCCATGGGAGCGGATATGCCGAGAGCGATGCCCGAGGGACCGACTGATCTGTCGAAGCGCTCGTGGTGGGGGGTGCTGAAGCGGACAGTGACCGAGTTCAACCGTGACAATCTCGGCGATTGGGCGGCCGCGCTGACCTACTACGGGATTCTGTCGCTTTTCCCGGCCGTGATCGTGTTGACCGCGGTGCTCGGCTTGCTCGATCCGTCGGCTACCGAGGTGTTGATCGAGAATGTCAACGCTGTCGTTCCCGGGCAGGGCAAGGAGATACTCGCCGGCGCCATCCGTGAGCTGCAGCAGTCGAAGGGGCTGGCGGGACCGTTGGCGGTGGTGGGCCTGGTCGGGGCCCTGTGGTCGGCTTCGGCGTATGTGGGGGCTTTCATGCGGGCGTCGAACGCGATCTACGAGATGCCGGAAGGCCGACCGCTGTGGAAGACCGTGCCGCTGCGGGTGGGTTTGACGCTGGCGGTGGTCGTGCTGCTGGCGCTGTGCGCGATCGGTGTGGTCGCCACCGGCGGGGTCGCCGAGCGGGCCGGACGGCTGCTGGGTGTGGGTCCGACGGCCGTACTGGTGTGGGAGATCGCGAAGTGGCCGGTGATCGCGGTCTTGGTGAGCTTGGCGTTCGCGTTGCTGTACTGGGCGGCGCCGAATGTGCGTTCGCCGGGCTTTCGGTGGCTCAGCCCCGGGGGAGTGCTGGCCGTCGTGCTCTGGGTGGTGGCGTCCGGCGGGTTCGCGTTGTATGTCGCGAACTTCTCGTCCTACAACAAGACCTATGGCTCACTCGGTGGTGTCATCGGGTTCCTGGTGTGGCTGTGGATTTCCAATCTCGCGGTGCTGCTCGGCGCGGAGTTCGACGCCGAACTGGTCAGGGGCAGGAACATCGAAGCCGGTGAACCAGCTGACAACGAGCCGTTCCTGCCACCGCGCGACGTGCAGGCGATGGATGACGAGGAACCCGCGGCACGCGAACCCGATCACCGGGGCGGACAGCGACGTCACCGGACGTAAGACGCGCCGCTGGCGGTGCTGACTATCTTCTTGGCATCCTCGGCGGTGAGCAGCTTCGCGCTCACCCACTCGTTGGTGGTCGTCCGTACCTTGCCGACCAAAGCGCCCTTGGACTCGAATGGCGCGGCGGCCCAGATCTCGTCGAGCAGGGTGGTGCCGTCGCTCTTGGCCGGGTTCGGCACGCCGGAGTCGATCTTGCCGAACACCACCCGGGGTTCGTCGCGGCGGAAGTAGGCGTGAGTCGGGTTTTCGGTGCCCTCGTAGAAGGGCGCGAACTCGATGCCACCCAGGCGCAGATGCAGCGGCTGCCCGCTGACCGGCTCGAATGAAGGCAGCAGATCGCCGGACAATGCCGTGTTCCGGTAGAGCGACAGGCGCAGGAAGCTGGTACTGGGATCGCGGGCGACCAGCGTGACCGGGCCGTAGAACAGCGCCTGGGTCGCGGGATCGTCGATGGCCTTCTCCACCCGCAGGCGGAACGGCAGGCGGACGCGGACCGTGTCACCGTCGCGCCAGGTGCGAGACACGGTGAAGTACGTACCTGGCGCGGCGTTGCCCCGGATGAGCTTGCCGTTGACCTCGACCTCGAAGCCGGTGCGCAGCCAGGCCGGTACCCGCAGGCGTAGTGCGAACGCGGCCGACCGGCCCTTGACGGTGATCGTCGATCCCTGCTCGACCGGGTAGGCGGTCCGCTGGGTGACGGTGACGCCCTTGCTCGCCCAGGTCAGGGTGGACGGGCTGTACAGATTGACGTACAGGGCGGTGTCGTCCGCGGTGCGGAAGTAGACCGAGTCCTGGTACTTGGTGGCGCTTTCCATCCCGGTGCCCTCGCAGCAGGTGGTGCCTGCCTTCGGCGTGTAGTCCCGCACGTGTCCCGGCGCCAGCCCGATGAAGTAGGTGACCCGCGGGGTTTCCGGATCGGCTTTGTCCTGTTTGGAGCCCAGGATCTGGTTGTAGAGCGTGCGCTCGTAGTAGTCCATGTACTTCGGATCCTGGTCGTGGAAGAACAGCATCCGGCTCAGCTTGACCATGTTGTAGGCGCAACAGGTTTCGGCGTTGGTTTCGCTCAGTGTGCCCGCGATGACGCCGGGCCCGCGCCAGAACTCGCCGGTGCTCGTGCCGCCGATCCCGTACATCCGGCCTGGCACGACCATGCCCCAGAAACCCCGTGCGGCGTTCAGGTAGCGGGCTTCCCCTGTCTCGTCGTAGAGCCGGACCAAGCCGGTGAGGATGGGGATGTGCTGGTTCGCGTGCAACCCGGTCAGTATGTCGGTGCCCGCCGCGCACGAGTCGATGAGCCGGTCGAGGTCGAACAACCTGGCCAGCGCGAGATGCTCGGCCTTGCCGGTGCGGGCGTGTACGTCGCAGACCGCCTCGACCATGCCGCCGAACTCGCCGCTGGAGAAGATGCCCCACATCCGCTGCAGGGTGCTTGAGTCCAGTTTGGACAGTCGGGAGTACATCCAGTCGCACATGCCGTCGGCGAGGTCGAGCGCCCGCTCGTAGCCCGTGTTGGCGTAGGCCTCCAGCAGACCGCGGAGGATCTTGTGCGCGGTGTAGTAGGGCGCCCATACCTTGGTGTAGTCGCCGTTGACCATGGATTCGAGTGTGATGAACTGGGTTTCGGGATAGGCGGCGAGGAAACCGGGATGGCTGGGCCCGCCCCAGGTGCGGCGCAGCGTCGCGTGCCGGGCGTTGCCGGAGCCGTCGGCCAGTGCCCCGCCGCTGGTTTCGGTGAAGGCATATGACGCGAGATCTCCGCGGCCCGCCGCGGCCGATGCGGCGGATTTGTCCTGCAGTTCCTTGATTTCGGCGGCGGTCAGCGCGCGCGACCACATGTTGAACTCGCCGAACGCGCCCGCGAAGACCGGGTCGGCGTAGTGGGATCGGCCGAGCCAGTGCTCGCGTAGCGAACCGAGGGTGGCCGGGTTGAGTGTCATCGCGGTGTTCACCCCCGCCGCGACACCGTTGACGTACAGGGTGCCGACCTGCCCGGTGATCGTGACGGCCACGTGGCTCCACTTGTTCAGTGGCAGTGGGGCGGTGGCGTCGATGGCCTGTTCGCCGCCGGCGCCGCCGGTCGTGATGGCGAACCGCGGGACACCGGTGGCGTTGCGCGCCGCCAGGTAGAGGTAGCGGCTCGTGTCGTTGCCGAAGTCGAAGATCCGCTGCCAGTTCGCGTTGTGCCCGGGACGTACCCACGCGGAGATCGTGATCGCGGCGCTGCCGCCGAGTACGGTGCCGGGAAGGTCGACGTACTGATAGGACCCGCGGACGTTCTCGACGGCGGTGCTGAACGGCCCCTGCGTGCTCAGCACCACGGGGTCGCGTCGCAGCGCGCCGCGGACTTCGTGGAGAGCGTCCACCATGTACCGGATCTTGTCGGAGAAGGCCGCCTCGCCCGTGCTGCCGTAAGCCTGCGCGAGCATGGTGAGGAAGTGCCCGGTGTAGTGCCCGCGCAGGTTGCCGTTGGCTTCGCCGTCGAGGCCTTCCCAGCCGCCGGGCGCGACCGCCCCTCGGGTGGAGAGCCCGGCGTTGGCGCGGAAGACCTGCAGCAGCCGGTCCACGTTGTACCCGCGCCCGTGATCGAGCATGAGGTCACGCTTGGTGGCGAAGATTCCCTTGCCCAGTGCGACATCGCCGAGCTTGAACGGCTGGACTCGCGCTGCCGCCCCCGGTGCCGCCGCCGCGCTAGCCGGGGCGAACGCGGGAAGCAGGGGTACGGCGGCGACCATTGCCGTGGTGCGAAGGAAAACTCTTCGGTCGAACGGTCGGCTCATGTCGTGTCGGCCTTTCGCTGGTGGCAACTCAAGCGGCGGGTGCGGTGGTGGTGCTGTCTCCGGGGATGAGCGGGGGTGTCAGCGATTCCAGCTCGGGGGCCGGTCCGTCGTCGCGCCGGGACCATCGCGGCCGTTGGCCGGGTTCGCCGGTGTGTGGCCACGGCCGTGAAATCGGTCGTTTCCCGTGATCACAGAGGAAACCGCGCTCGGTGAGACCTCGGCCGCGTTCGCCACGTCGCGGCCGGTTTCGGGTGCTTCGCGCGCCACTTCACGGAGATCAGTCATCGTCGAGGACCTTCTCGGTACGTCGTTGTCCGGTCTGCTGCCTCAATGAATGTTAACGCTAACATTCATTACGATGACTGACGATAGTGTTTCCCCGCACTGGTGGTCAAGGAGTCTTCGGCGGTGCGTGGATTCCGGTCCCGTCGTCGAATTCGTCGAACTCGGCCTCCAGTCGGGCATTGTCTCCATTGGTGATGACTATGGCGACGGGACTGGGCGGGTACCGCCTTGGTGATCTTTTCGTCTCACAGTGGTGCGAAATCTTACGTTTCCGGAAAAAGTCGTAGTCGACGGCAGCTTCGACACCGAGCGGGATGGAATTCAGGATTTGCAAGGACCAGTTCGGTCCGGACCCGTGCGGGTCATGGAGTGCGAAGAGCCACTGACTTGGCGATTCCGCTGGCTTGCGAAGGGGACTTTCCTGACATTGAACGTCGGGAAAGTCCCTGCCGCTTCGTCGCTCGCTCAGGCGGCGGAGTAACCGCCGCCGGTCTGCGGT
Organism: Amycolatopsis sp. NPDC059657; assembly: GCF_042734395.1. NCBI lineage: Bacteria > Bacillati > Actinomycetota > Actinomycetes > Pseudonocardiales > Pseudonocardiaceae > Amycolatopsis > Amycolatopsis sp. NPDC059657. The sequence goes on from NZ_JBHWEB010000034.1 coordinate 6,567, forward strand.
GCGCCCTTCGGCTTGACGGCCACCTGCGGCTTGGGCTTGGCTGTCGGCTTGGGCTTTGTGGGGGTGGGCTTCGGATCGGGGTCCGGAGCGCCCGCCACCACGAACGTCGCCGACGCCTTCTGGCCGCTCTCGCAGGTGAACGTCGCCACGTACTTACCCGGCTTCTTCACCGCGGTGCCGGTGCCGGTGTACGAGGGGAAGTTGCCTGCCTCGCCGTGCCACTTGATCGGTGCGACCAGTCCGGGCGACGTCACCGGGGTGCCAGGGGCGCAGCCGCCCGCCCACGCCCTCATGCTGATGTGCACCTGACCGCCGGGCTGGACCGGCGACGGCCCGATCCCCCACAGCACGTCGGCGGCCTGCGCCGGCGCCGCGCCGATCCCCGCCAGCAGTGCCGCGGCCCCCATCGCGGCCAACCCACGTCTTGCCAGTACAGACATGAAAATCCCCTTTTCGGTGTTCCCTCGCTGCTCCCTTGCACGTGTGGGCCGCCGATCAGGTTGCCTTCTTCCGTGCGCCGGGCTCCGCGATCCGAGGGAACCGATCCGGCATGTGTGACATCCTACTTCCAAGTGCCACATCGACCCCGCCGGCGAGCGTCCGGGGGAGCAAGGGGGGCGGATCGATGGTTCCAGCCGGAGCGGGGTTCTTCGTGCGGCCGGAAGCGGTGGATGGGCTCGCCGGCCTCGTGCGCAAACAGGGGGATGGGGCAGGCGACTTCCGCCAGGCGTTCCGCAACACCATCGTGGACGGCGGCCGCACCGGCGACGACGGCGAGGGGCTGCTCGCGCTGATCTGGCCGAAGCTGGACGACTGGCAGCACAACACCAGAAATCACCTCGGTATCGCGTTCGGCTCGGGTATCTCCGCAGGCGACACACTCCACTGCGCGGCCGTCTGGTACCGCACCACCGACCGCGCCACGGTGGAAGGACTGGACCGGACGCTCCGGGAGATGGGGGCCGAACGCGTCGGCAAGGACGAGGTCCGCGATCCGGCCTCCGCGGGAACGTTCCGGGAGGTGGCGCCCGTGGACTATCCGGGCCCGAGCTCGGAGAAGATCGACAATCCGGACTGGTGGCCGGTCAGGGCCGAGAAAGCGGCCGAGGAGATCGCAGATCTCGGCGGCACCTTGGGCGACGTGGCCGGATTCGTCGAAGACATCACCGGCGTGGACATCTTCCAGCTGGCCACCCGCGCCGTGATCGGCGACTGGAAAGCGTTGCAGGAGCAGGCGGTCCTCTTCCGCGACACCGAGTCCGGGTTCGCCGATATCGCCGCCAACATGCAGCAGGGCCGTTACGGCATTCAGGACCAATGGATCGGCCGGGCGGCCGACGCCGCGAAGGATTGGCTCGACAAGTACCACGCGGCATGCCTGGACCTGTCCGGATACTGCGGTGCGGCAGGCGACGCCATCGAGGGCCTGGCCAGAGCGGCGTACCACCTGATGCAGGACCTCAAGCACGGCCTGGGTGCCCTGATCGACATCCTGCTGTTGCTCTACACCAAGGGGGCGGCGATGGCGGCGAAGTCCGGCAAGAACATCGTCGGGTTCATTCTCGACGTCATCGATGCCCTCGTCGAAGGCAAAAAGCTGTTCAAACTCTTCGGCGGCGACCTCAAGCAGCTCGGTGCACTCCTCGCGGCCGTCATTGACCAAACCGGCGTCATTCGCACCACCATCAGCGCCCTCCTGGCTCTGGCGCACCAATTCGAACTCGGCAGGGGCATCGGCGACGCGACCCGCGCGACCGCGCGCGACGTCGAAATCCCCAGCTGGCCCTTCACCTACGACCATCCGCACGCGGACTGCGGACGAGGGGCACGGGCATGACATTCATCGATCCCGCTGACAACGTCAACTGGCCGGTCGCCCGGCACAACATGATGCGGCTGCTGGCCGCGTCCGGACCGGGGGCCGGTGCCGATTTCGCCAAGGACGTCCTGGCCGGCGCCCGGCAACCACACGAACTGCTGTCGCACCGGCCCATCGCGGACGAACTCGCCGAGCAGGGTACGGCCTTCCGGCGGCTGCTCGACAAGATCCCGCCGGCCGAGCTCCGGGAATTGCACGCGCATGCCGAGGAGGCGGTGCGTCGCGAGGTCGACGAGCTGGCAAGCCTGGACATCGAAGCCGCCGAGGCGGAACTGCGTGCCGCGTCCGAGCCGACGCGGGAGTCCCGGCCGGACGGACGGCACGACGAGGACGACGACGACTGGTTCGGCCGGTCGTTTCTGGAGGACGTCTGAGGCGGGCGGTCACGTGGCCAAGCTTTTCTGTTCCGTGAACTGCTTCAGCGCGCTCATGGCTTCACGCAAAACACTGCGACGTCGGCCTGGTACCAGCCGTTGCCGGTGGGACGCGCCTGGCTGGAGCTGACGTAGCACTGGTCCCGGGTGTACCCGCCCGAGGCGACCTTCCGCCACGCGGAGTCGGTCGCGTACCGGATGGCCTGCTCGGAGCCGAAGCCCGCGCTGCTGCCGTAGAACGTCTGGCTGGTCGCCACGGCCGAGGCGGCTGGCGCCCCCGCGATCAGGCCGGCGGCCAGCAGGCCCGCCCCCGCGATCCATTTCCTCATGTCAGGTCCCCTCTCGATGACATTAGCCCAGGTGATGGCTACTTCCGCTCTCATTCATCTGAGCTGATGTCATTGAGCATGTCCAAGTTGGATCGATCTGTCAACTGAGATGGATGATGTTGGTTACGGCTCACATGGGCTCATGTGAGCCGCCGGCCGGCTCGCACGATCGCCGCGAGCACCTCGTCGAGATCCGCCGCCGTGGTGCGGGGATTGATCGTGCACAGGCGCAATGCCTGCGCACCGTCCACTGTGGTCGTCGCGATCAGTGTGCGCCCGGTCCGGTTCACCTCGCGGCAGATGGCGGACTGCGTTTCGGGGTCACCTGGCCGGTAACGCAGGCAGACGATGCCGAGGCTCGGTCCCGCTGCCAGTTCGAGCTCGGGGTGCGCGGCGATCAGCGTCGCGGCTCGTTCAGCTTGGTCCAGACCATGGTCGATGGCGGCGCGGAACGCGGCCACCCCGAAACCCTTGAAGGAAAGCCACAGTTTGACCGCCCGCGCCGCGGTGGTGAACTGCACGCCGTGGTCGGACAGGTTCGCTTCGCCGCGGGCGATCTCGAGGTAGCCCGCGTGGGCGCGGAACCGGTCGATGGCGAACGCGCGGTGCAGCACGGCCGGGTCGCGCAGGAGCAGGCATCCGATCTCGTAGGGCTGGAACAGCCATTTGTGCGGATCGATCACCACCGAATCGGCTTCGGCGAGCCCGGCCAGCACGGCCCTGCCGCGCGTGGTCAATGCCGCCGCCGCGCCGTGTGCGCCGTCCACGTGCAGCCACAGGTTCTCTTCGCGGCACAGTGCGGCGAGTTCGGGGAGCGGGTCGATCGCTCCGGTTCCCGTCGTTCCCGCGTTCGCGAGCACGAGGAAGGGCCGCCGCCCGGCGAGCCGGTCCGCCAGGATCTCCTGCCGCAGATCGGTGGGGGAGAGCCGCGTCGGCAGGAGGCGCACCTCACGCAGCCCCAGCACATGACAGGCACGAAGCACCGCGGGATGGGTCTGGTCGGAGCAGTAGAGCACCGCGCCCGTGGGATCCTCGCCAAGGCGTTCGTCACGGGCGGCGGCCAGCGCGGTCAGGTTGGCCAGCGTGCCACCGGGGGTGAACACCCCGCCGGAGCCGTCGGGGAGCCCGAGTAGTTCCGCGAGCCAGCGCGCCGTCACCAATTCGATGGCCGCCGGGCCCGCGCCGACCGGCCACGCGCCGGGGGAGGTGTTGAAGCCGGCGGCGATGAGGTCACCGAGCACGCTGAGGAAGTTGTTCGCGCTCGGCACGAAAGCGAGGCAGCCGGGATGGCCCAGCCGCAACGAGCGCGCCATCACCTCGCCGGTGAGGAACGCGATGAGCTCGCCGGGATCGGACGGCCGCTCCGGCACGGGGTCGGCCAGCACGTCGCGGAGCTCGGCCGGCGTCGCCAGGCGTTGCACCGGCTGTTCCCGTAGCCCGGTCAGGTGATCGACGAGCAGGTCGACCACCTGGTGACCGAGTTCGCGCATCCGTTCCGGGGGCAGGTCCAGCCAGCCGCCCTCAGGCATCGTCGACGCGCAGGGTGCGGCGCACGGCGTCCACCCACGCCTGCGTTTCGGCCGTCAGCTCTGGTCGTCCGCTGACCGCGGCCGCGCGGTGGGGCAGCTGGATCAGCACCAGTTCTTCGCCGGGACGGAGGCGATCGGACGGGTGTGCGTGCGCCCATAGCAGCGCTTCACCGGGCATCAGGGTCAGTAGATCTCCTTGCCCTGCTGGGAAAAGCCGGCCGTTGTCGAGACGGTACCGGCCGGAGGCGACGGTCTCGCGCAGCACACCGGACCGGTCGGACATCACGACGAGCTGGCTCAGCGGCAACGATCGGGTGCGCACGCGCTCGACCGGCGCCGACATCAGCAATGACGCGAGCACATGGGTGCCCAGGCTGGGCAGCAGGCCTGCCGCGCGTTCCTGTGCCTGGACAAGGGAAACCACGGTCTGGAAGCGGGGATTGACTTCGATCGGCAGCACGGCTCCCGCCGGGGTGACCATCAGATCCAGTCCGAACGCGCCGCGGTAGCCCAGCTCGCCGAGCCGGTCGCCGACGGCCGCGCAGACGGCGCCGCAGCGAGCGGCGGCTCCGGCGGGCAGATCGTCGTCGGCGATGAGCTGGTTGCCGCAGTGCGCGCCCCAGTACGAGGTGAGCGCGGGAATCCCGACCAGCTGATGCGAGAGCGCGGAAACCACGGTGCCCCAAGGAGTCGCGCATCCGCTCACGGTCACCGGGACACCCTCGACGTACTCCGCGATGCGCACCGTCTCGCCGTTCCACTCGCGCAGCGCGTCGGCCAGGTGCCCGGCCGAGGTGACGAAGCGGGTTCCTTTGCCGGTGAGGTTGTTGACCCGGCGCTGCACCACCAGTGGACCGCCATCCCAGGGCCACCCGGAATCGGCGTCGACGACCCAGCTCCGGGGTGTCTCCACACCGGCCTGCTCGAACAGGCGCAGCACGTCCACCTTGTCCGCCGCGGTCGCGACGGCGTCCGCGTCCGGCGCGAGCAGCCGCAGTCCGCTGGCCGCCGCCCATTCGTGCGCGCCGGTCCCGTCCTCGGGCGCGAAGCTCACCGCGAAACCGCCGGGCTCGCACCGCGTCGGCTTGACCGGACGGCCTTCGGCTTCCCCTCGGTGATCGCGATGGGCGTACCGCAGCCACGGGATCGAGGCCGAGGCGCCGAGGAACGGGGAGCGGTCCTGCCAGGTGAGAGCCGGCGCGTGCCCTCGTAAGAGGTCGAGTCCCTCGGCCGCGGGCACCCCGCAGACGCTGATGAGCATCGCGGTCAGAGAACCGTGAAGGTACCCAGCGAGGACTGCCGTGTGATGCCCTCAGTGGACAGGCATTTCAGCAGATCGAGCGTCGGCGCCGCCTGCACGGCCTGCGCGGACCTGCCCGCGTACACGCCTCCGGTGATCGTGCCGAGCTTGGTGACGACGTCGGCGCCGGGCAAGGAGGTGACCGTGACGGTGTAGGAGAAAGTGCTCGTCGACCCGTCCGACCAGGTGATCACCCGGGTCTCCGGCACCGTCCCGAGCGGTTCCAGGCACCCCGCGCTCCGGTCGACGACGAACTCGCTGTGCCCGGTGCCCGCGCCGGCGCACGAGCTGTACTTGTCGTGGACGGTGGTGCGCAGCGGCCGTGGCTGAAGCACGACGCCGGGCGAGTACGACCAGTCCGACGACGTCGTGCACACCACGACGGCCGGATCGGCGGCCGAGGCGGGCTGGGTGAGCGCGAGCGGCGCGGCCGCGGCGAGTGCGGCGAGCATGGCGGTACGACGGGACTTCAAAACGGAAGCCATTGTTTTCACATCCGGGGACTCGCGGGAATGGTGCCGACTTCGACTTTCAAAATCCTTGATTCCGCAAAGCCTGTTGTCGATCAGCTGAATGGCTGACGAACGAACCCGTTCCGGTGAGCTTTCCGGTCACGCGGGCGCGTCGGGGGATCTTGAACCACGGGCCGGTGACCTGGTAGTCATCATCCGTCGGCGCCGTCATCCGCGCACGATCGCCAGCCGTCCGAGCGAGAAGCGAGGCCCATCGTGACCAGCGTATCCGAGGAGAAGAAGGCCGAGTACGGGGCGATGTTCAGCGCCCTCGACAAGGACGGGAGCGGCACCGTCAGCGTCCGCGAACTGCGCGACGCCATGGGACGGCTCGGCCTCGACGAGTCGAAGGCGGCGGGCACGCTGGCCGGCGCCGATCTCGACGGTGACGGTGTGGTCGACCTCGGGGAGTTCGTCGCGCTGCTGCACGGGCTCGACCAGGGCGAGGCGAAGAAAGCCGAGCTCCAGGCCATTTTCGACGAGTTCGACGCGGACGGCGACGGCTTCATCAGCCGTGCGGAGTACCAGCAGGTGGTGTCCCGGCTCGGCGAGGACATCACCGACGAGCAGGTGTCCGAGTTGTTCGCGCTGACCGACTCGGACGACGACAAACTGATCACTTTCGACGAGTTCCGCGCCTCCTTCGGCTGAGGGTTCCGGCAGGCACCGGCACGCCCGGTGCCTGCCGCCCGCGTCAGAGCATCGCGCGGACGAACTCGGTGAAACTGATGCGGCCGTCGCCGTTCCGGTCGGCGATCCGCAGCAGCTGGTCGACCTGATGCCGCGGCAGACCTGACAAACTGAGCTCCGAAGCGGTGATGAATCCGCTGTTGTCCCTGTCGAGTTTGCGGAAGGTTTCTTCGTGCACCTTCATCATCGGCCGCGCGAAGGCGATGAACTCGTTCAGGTCGATCCGGCCGTTGCCGTCAGTGTCCAGCTTCGAAAGCACGCGCCGCAGTTCGTCGGGCCCTAATTTGCCGCCGCCGGATTCGAGGAATCGGCCGAGTTCGGCGGCGTCGATGGTGCCGTCCCGGTTGACGTCGAACTTGTCGAACGCGTCCTTGTACGCTGCCCACTCGCCACTGCCGATTTCCAATGTTCTCCCTTTCACGCCTGGAATCGCCGGCTTTCAGCGTAGCTTCAGGCACTGGTTTGACACACCGAGGTTCGGGGAACAACATCATCAGGCTCGCGATGAGCCCCGTCCTGGACCCTGGCGGAGAAACGGACACGCCATCTGTCCACATCGGACACTGAGACCGGTTGGTGGCTCTGGCGACTACCGGAAGGTTCGTTCATGACCCAGCTGGGCAGAATCCTCGTCATCGGTGCGACCGGCCACGTCGGCCGCCATGTCGTCGCTCAGGCGGTGGGGGCGGGTGTGAAGGTGCGGGTCATGGTCCGTGACCCCGGCAAGGCGCTGGTGCCGCCCGGTGTGGATGTCGTTCGCGGAGATCTGGCCGACCCCGCGAGCATGGAAGCGTCCCTGCTGCATGTCGACGCGGTGTTCTTGATGTGGCCGTTCCTGACCGGCGACGGTGCCACGGAGGTGCTGGACGTGATCAAGCGGCACGCCGCGCGCGTGGTCTACCTCTCGGCTGCCGGGGTCGACCTCGACCTTGACCGGCAGCGCAACCCGATCTTCGAGTTCCATGCCGCTCTCGAGCGCGCGGTGACGGCGACCGGACTGGAGTGGGTCATCCTGCGGCCGTACAGCTTCGCGAGCAACAACCTCGGATGGGCCGCGCGGTGGCGCACCGGGGTCGTGCGCGCGGCAGGCGGAGCGGAGGTCAGGTCGGTGATCCACGAGGCCGACATCGCCGCGGTCGCCGTGCGGGCACTGCTCGACGACGGCCTGATCGGCACCCGGCCCGAACTGAGCGGTCCCGAAGCCCTCACCACCGAGGAGCAGGCGGTGGCGATCGGTGAGGCGCTCGGCCTGCCGGTGCGCTTCGAGGAGATCGGGCAGGCGGAAGCGCGCGAACAGGCGGTTGCCGCAGGCTATCCCGATGACCTTGTCGAGGCGTTGTTCGACGGCGCGGGAACCTTTGCCGTGCAGCCGGTGACGAGCAGGGTCGAGGAGATCACCGGCCAGGCGCCGCGGTCGATCCGCCAGTGGGCCCTCGATCACGCCGAAGCCTTCCGGTAAGCGGTTCCGTGGCTACGGGTTCGTAGCCACGGAACCGCTTGTGGTCAGCAGGTGCAGACGCCACCGTTCTCGACGCCGGCTACGCCGTTGGCGCCGGCGAGTCCGTTGGCGCCGTTGGTGTTGACGATCGTGTTCACGCCGCTGCCGCCGTTGATGCTGCCGGAGCTGCCCAGCCCGCCGCCGCCCGCGGCGCCGCCGATGCCGCCGGCGCCACCGGGACCCGCGCAACCGGTTCCGCCGTTACCACCGCTGCCGCCATTGCCGCCGGCGCCGCCGATGGTGGTGATGGCGTCGTTGCCTGCATTGCCGCTGATGGAACCGGAGTTGCCGATACCGCCCGCACCACCGGCACCGCCCAAGCCGCCTGCGCCGCCGGGCTCGACAGCGCTGGAGCCGTTGCCGCCCTTGGCGCCGAGCCCGCCGTTGCCGCCGAGGCCGCCGTTGGCCTTGAGTATGTCGTTGCCTGTTCCGCCGCTGATGCTGCCGGAGTTGCCGATACCGCCGGCACCCGCCGCGCCGCCCAGGCCGCCTGCGCCGCCGCCGTGACCGCAGCCGCCGAGGCCGCCGTTGCCGCCACCGCCGCCTGCGCCACCGGTTGCGGTGAGCGTGTCAGGGCCGAAGAGGAGAAGGCCGCTACCGCTCATGGTCCCGGAGTTCCCGACACCACCCGCTCCACCGGCGCCGCCGAGGCCACCGGCACCGGCGCCGCCCGCGGTGCCGCCACCGGCGCCGCCGAGGCCGCCGACGCCACCGTTGCCGCCCTTGCCGCCTGCCGCGGTGACGGTGTCGCTGCCGAGACCGCTGACGATCGTCCCGGCGTTACCGGTGCCGCCCGCCCCGCCGACCCCGCCGTTGCCACCGGCGCCGCCCGCGCCGCTGGCGAATCCGATGCCGCCGACCCCGCCACTTCCGCCGTTGCCGCCTGGCCCGCCGGTGACGGTGATGCTGTCGGTGCCGGCTCCGCCGTCGATACTCCCGCCGCTGCCGACGGCGGTTCCGCCGGTGGCGCCGGATCCGCCGTTGCCGCCCGCGCTGCCCGCGGGAGTGCCCGCGTCGCCGTCGGCACCCGGGGAACCGTTGGCTCCGTTGGCGCCACCGGTGCCGGTGACGATGATCGTGTCGTTGCCGCCTGCGGCATTGACCGTGCCGTCGACGGGCCCGCCGGTGATGGTGATGACGTTGCCTGCGGAGGTGCCGGTGAGCGTCTGACCGGTGGGGATGCCAGCGGTGCAGACGAAGTTGCTGCCGGTCTGGGTGCATCCCGGTGGGAGTGCCCAGGCCGGTGCGGGCGCGACGAGTGCGAACCCCGCCGCGGCGCCCAAGCCGATCAGTGCCCGCCACGTGCGGCCTGCTGTGGTGATCCGTGCTGTCGATCTCATGGTCGCTCTCCACCCGTGGGCTGGGTCCGGGCTGCTGCCACGGACCCGCGGGGATGGGTTGATGACCGAGGTCCGGGGTCACTGTCCGGTGCCGCGTACGTCAGGCACCGGACTCAACAACACCCTCTGCGTCACAGCGTTCGCCTGCCGGCGCGGAATTGAAAGGAAAAGCACGACCGGTCACCCGCACGCGACCGGAATTCCCCACAATGCCGCCCGAGGTTGATCTTTTGTTCCGCGCGGAATCTTGTGAAAGATGAAACTTCACCTAACGACGGAATAGTGCCGAGAATCAGGCCACGGCCAGGCGTTCGCCCGTTTCCTGCTCGGTATTCCGGCGTCGTCGGATCATGCCTTCGCGCAGGCGACGAGTACGCCGATGGTGGCGGCGGCTGCGGTCGCGTGTGCGGCGGCGCTGGCTGCCGCGTGGGTGGCGGCAGCGGCGGTGAAAGCGCCAAGGTTGGCGGCGGCGTCGTTGATCGCGGCGGGTGTCCCGGTGAGCACGCCCTCGGCGAAAGCCTTGGCCGCGGCCGCCGAGGCGGCCGCGTCGGCGACATTGGCGGCGGCGACGGTGGCCGCGTTGGCCGTGTCGACGGCGGCGGCGATCGCGGTGGCGCAGCTCGCGGGCGGGACCTTCGCCGCCGGTGCCGCGGAGCTGGCCGGTGCCATGACCAATGCCACTGTGGTGCTGATGGTGAGGAATGAAACTGCGAAACGATTCGTCTTCATGGTAGAACTCCTGTCCACAAGGGAATAAAAGCCGGCCGAAACCGAACCGGCCCATGTTCTGAGTGGACCACCGAATTGCCCTCGAGCGGCAAAAGGCACCCGTACGTGTCGAGCTGCCGCCATTCGGGCAAGCTGTATCTATTGCTGGACAGGTGGTGTAACGTCGATTTCGTTAGATTATTGATCGCCGGTGACCGCATTCGCGGGACGTTTGAGATTGCGACTCAGCCACCATCGGTCCAAGTTCCAGGAAAGTTCTCATGCGGCACAATCGCGTAATTCTCACACTGGCCGGGGCGTCCGCTCTGGCAGTGGGCACGGCCGTACTGCTGCCCATGGCGGCGCAGGCGACGACCGAGGCCGTCGCCTGTAACGAGACGGCGCTGGTGACAGCGGTGACCGGGGCCAACGCCGCGGGCGGCGGGACGGTGACCCTGACCCCCGGCTGCACGTACACCCTCGCCACCAGTCACGGCAACGACGGCGTGAACGGGCCCGCAGGGCTGCCGATCATCACCACGCCCATCACGTTCGAGGGCAACGCCAATGTCATCACCCGTTTCCCCGCCGCGGCGGCGTTCCGGATCGTTCAGGTCGGCACCACGGGCGGTGTCACGTTCAAAGCGGTCAAGGTGACCAACGGGCATGCGGCCGCGACAGGCCACAATGACGGTGGCGGCATACTGAGCTTCGGTGCGGTGACCCTGACCGGCGGTGAGCTGTCCGGCAACGTCGCGGACGGTCTCGGTGGCGCGCTTTACAGCACGGGTGTGCCCGCCGCGGCGACGTTCACCAGCAGCACGGTCAAGAGCAATATCGCGAATCGCGGTGGCGGGATCGCCAGCGTGAACGGGACGCTCACGATCACCAGCAGCACGGTCACCATCAATACGGCCGCGGTGAATCCTGGTGGCATTTACTACCAGGCCGGTTCGGCGTCGCTCAACACCTCCACGGTGACCGCGAATGTCGCGACCAACTGCAGCGGCAGCCCTTCTCCTGTTCCCGGCTGCATCGGCTGACAAATCGCTCTGTCACAGGGCCGAAATCCGGCCGGGTCGCTTCGCTGAACGCGGAGCGGCCCGGCTTCTCGCATGGTCGTGAGTCCCGCCTGCCAGTGTCAGGCGTTCCGGGCTGCCGAAATCGCGCTCAATACGTCTTGGAAGGTCACGATGCCTGCCACCCGGCCGCCCTTGAGCACGACCATCGAGCGCAACCGGGTCTCGATCATCCGATTGGCCAGCTCGGGCAGCTCGCGGCCGGCGTCATTGTCACGGGAAAGTGAATCGGCGGGATGGCGGGTTCCGTCCAGCGCGGATTCGGTCAGCAGACCGAGTAATCGTCCTTCGGAGTCCACAATGGGCAGTGCGGTGAACCCGTGCGCGGTCATCGCCGCGGCGGCTTCCCCCACTGTGGAGCCGAGTGTCACCGCGACGGGCGGGGTGGTCATGATGTCTTGGGCACGCATATCGTGTTCCATCCACTGTAGACAGTGCGGGGTCGGAGTACACGCTCGACGACCGGGGACCGGGGGCGACAGAAGAACAACGCGTCCCGCCATGCTCGGCCCGCACTCGGACGGTGTCAAGGAAATCCGGTTCATCCGACCCGTACGGGTCGGCTCGCCGAGATGATCAAAGGCTTCCGTCGATACGCGATCGTGGCAACACCGCGCTAACGGCGGTGCCCCTGTTCTCTCGCGTGGGACTACACTTGACGTCTTCCGCTTCGCCCCGGCCCCTGGCGATCACCGTCTCCCCGATCCCAGCGAGGCACGATGTTCGCACGCATCTTGTGGGCGGCCTTGACCGTTTTCCTGGCCTGTTTCACCCTGATCGGCGCGGTGACGACTTCGTTGGGCGCGCTGCTGGGCTGGAGCATCCTGGGATTCGCGATCGGTGTGCTGGCCTGGCAGGTCGCACCCCACGTTCCTGTCCATCGCGTGATCGTGACTGATGCGCCGCACGCGTGGATCGGGGCCGCGGCCGCGGCGGCTGTGCTGGCCGGCTGTCTCGCCATCGCCGGAATGTCGGGAGTGTTCGGCGGAACCGTCACCGCCTGGCTCCTGGTCATCTTCGCCGCGGCCGCTGTCTGGCGTCACGGGCGGAGGTCCAGGCGCGGTGTCAGGCCGTCGGTGAGCACTCCTCGAGAACCCCCGGCGGTCCCGCGGTTGATGACCGGGGTGTCCACTGAGGAACTGTGCGTGGCTTGGCGGCGCAGCTACTTCCAGCTTCAGCAGGCCGCCGACGACACGGTGCGCCGTCAGGTGATCCTCGACCGGCAGGGCTACCTCGACGAACTCGACCGGAGGGACCGCGACGGCTTTCTGCGGTGGCTGGACAGCGGTGCCCGTGCGGCCGGCGACCCGAGCCGATATCTGACCGCCGAGGGTTGAGCTTCCCCGGTTGGAGCCCGACGTGGTCATCGACCGCGCCGGGCTCTTCTCGTCTCAGGCGACTAGATGCCCGGCCGGAAGGGGATCGGTCTCGATCGCCCGGCACGGTGCGGCGATGGCCTCGGCGACGGTGGCGTGGATGACGAGCGTTTCGTGCAGCCTGGTGATCTCCAGCGGACGCCAGGTCGCACGGGTGTTGGCGACGATCCGCAGATCGGTGTGCGGAGCGGCTTGCCGGTGGGCGGCGAGCAGCACGTTGAGCCCCGCGCAGTCGAGGAACCGGACCAGCGAGAGGTCCACGACCAGTCGCCGGGGACGCAGGCTCAACGCTGAGCCGATCTTCCTCATCATCGCGGGTGCGGTGCACAGGTCGATTTCGCCTTCGATGGCCAGTACGGCCGTCCGGCTGTGTTGTGGCACGGACATGGCGGGCGCGGGTGGCGCGCGGTGGCGAAGGTGGAGGATGCTGAGTTTCACGATCGGGCTCCTGACAGGGTGGGCCGTCGATCGTCGTGAGAGCGGGGTCTTGGCGCTCCGGCGCCGGTCACTCGAAGCCTACCGCGCCAGGACGCCGCTGACGTGCTTTGGGGCAGACGGGAGACCGGGTATCGCGTCCCGCCAAGCCGGGCCGCCGGCGCGGTGGTGCTCACCGACCGGCCGGTCGGCCTTCGCCGCGACGCCTCGGGCTGGTCAGTGAGCTACGCGGACGGCTATCTCACTGATCCTGGGGCAGGGCGAGGATGAGCTTTCCCGTGTTGCCACCGCGGAACAGGGTGAGCAGGGTTTCGGGGAAGTCCTTGATGTCGCCTTGGACGAGGTGCTCGAACGAGACCAGTTCGCCGGTGCTGATCCACTCGGCCAGCCGGGTCATGGCCTCGGGGTAGCGGTCGGCGTAGTCGAAGATGACGAACCCGGTCATGGACGCCCGCTTGGTGAGCAGCTGCAGGTAGTTCGACGGCCCCGGCGCCTGCTGGGTCGCGTTGTACTGGGCGATCGCGCCGCTGATGACGACTCGGGCTCCGGTGGCGAGGCAGGTGAGGACGTCGTCGAGGATGGCGCCGCCGACGTTGTCGAAGAAGAGGTCGACGCCGTCGGGGGCGTGCTCGCGCAGTCGCGCGCGGACGTCGCCCGCCTTGTAGTCGATGGCCGCGTCGAAGCCGAGTTCGTCGACCAGGGTGGCGCATTTCGCGGGGCCGCCCGCGATGCCGATGACGCGGCAGCCGGTGATGCGGGCGATCTGGCCCGCGATGCTGCCGACGGCTCCGGCCGCGCCGGAGACGACGACGGTCTGGCCCGGCTCGAGGCGGCCGACGTCGAACAGTCCGAAGTAGGCGGTCAGGCCCGCGATCCCCAGTGCGGCCAGGTGGGTGGGCGCCGGGGCGAGCGCGGTGTCGACCTTGGTCACCTCACCGTCGCGGCAGAGCGTGTAGCGCTGGGCGCCGAAGCGGCCGGACACGATTTCGCCGACCTGGTGGTCCGGGTGCTGGGAGGCGACGATGCGGCCGATGCCGCCCGCGCGCATGACATCGCCGAGTGCGACCGGCTCGATGTAGGTGTGGCGGCCGGAGATCCAGCTGCGCATGGCCGGGTCGAGGGAGAGGTACTCGACCCGCACGAGGAATTCGCCCGGCCCGGGCTGGGGCGCGGGCTGCTCGGTGTAGTCCCAGTCGGACGGCTGGGGCAGGCCGACGGGGTGGGCGGCGAGCCGGATCTGGGCGTTGGCTGAAGTCATGAGGCACCTGTTCTCTAAGTTAACGACGTTACGTTGACATAGTTACCATAACGGTGTCAACCTAGGGAGGTGACTGCCAAGCGAGTGCGCGCCCGGCGCGGTGATGGTGCGCTGCTGCGGGACGACCTGTTGCGGGTCGCCGAGGAACTGCTCATCGCCACCGGCAGCGAGGAAGGTGTGACCGTGCGCGCGGTCGCGCAGTCGGCGGGGGTCACCGCGCCGTCGGTGTACCGGCATTTCGCCGACAAGGAAGCGCTGGTCGAAGCGGTCTGCCTGCGGGTGTGGACCGAGTTGACCGAGCGCATGTGCGCGACCGCCGAGGACTCGACCGACCCGTTCGACAGGCTCAGCCGGGCGGCGAGGGTCTATCTCGGCTTCGCGCTGGAGCACCCGGTCCAGTACCGGACCCTGATCACGCGGCGGGCGACCGGGCCCGAGGCCGCCGCGGCGATTTCCGAGTGCCTGCAGCACTTCGTCGACACCGTGTCCGCCTGCGTCGATGCCGGCTTCCTGCGTGGCGACCCTCTCGTGCTGACGGCGAGCCTGTGGTCGGCCGTCCACGGCTGCGCGTCACTGCTCATCGCGCAGCCGCGGTCTCACTGGCCCGCGGACACCGAAGCGGTGATCGATCAGACTGTCCGGATGGCCGTGTTCGGGTCCGCGCTGAGTTCCCGGCTCGCCGTCACCCCGGCGGCAGAGGAACTGGCCGCCGGGCTCGACGAGCTCACCGGCCGATGGCCGTGATGCACGAAAGCCGGGGAGGCGGGCGGTTTCCCGGCCGCCTCTCCGGTCAAGTCACTTGCGCTGGATGAGCTGGTAGCTACCGTTGTTGCCGACGGTGAAGTCCTGCATGGGGTAATAGTTGGCGTAGCAGCCGTACTTGACGACGCACTGCTCGATGTGGCCCTGCATGTACACGCGGGCGTTCACGTTGCCAGGCCGGTACTGCAGGGTGTTCTTGACCTCGCCGTGGTACTTGACGGTCACCTTGTCGTAGTTGGCGACGTAGGCGTCCCTGGTGACGCTGGAGACGGTTTTCCCGTTGTAGCACCAGTCGACGCGCATGTGCCATTCAGCGATCTTGAAGTTCAAGGTGCTGCGGTAGACGATGTAGCGGTCGGCGTGGGTGCACGAAGTCTTGCCAGGCAGTACCGGCGAGCCCGGCGCGCCCTCGGAAACGTCGGTGACTTCGGTCTTTCCCGGGTCCACCACGGTCTTCGCGAGCTCGGGGTCGGTCTGGATGATCGCGCGGTCGGCGTCGGTCATCACGCCGGTGCTGGCGACGCGGGCCAGTGCTTCCTGGATCGCGACCGGGTCAGGCTCGGCGGCCTGTGCGACGGGCGCGCCGAGGAGCATCGCGCAGGCCGCGGCCGCCGCGACGCCGTAGAGCGATCTCTTGATGGAAGTCCACATGGTCTGTTCCCCTTGATGTTTCGTTGCTGGTGAACAAACCGTGCCCGAAGCGCCGCCCAGATCACGCCCAGGTTCTGCCCTTGTCGAGACTCGTGCGCAGTGCCTCGGTGAGCTCGGCGGCCGCGGCCAGCTGCTCCGGCGTGAGCGCGTCGACGAAGAGTTCGCGGACGGCACGCAGGTGCGGGATGGTCGCGCCGCGGAACGCTTCGGCGCCCGCCGTGTCGAGCACGACCTCGGCGCCGCGGTTGTCGGTGGCGCAGTTCTCGCGGCGGACCAGGCCTCGGCGTTCCATGCGGCCGAGGTGGTGGGAGAGGCGGCTGCGTTCCCAGTCGATGGCCGTCGCGAGGTCGGACGAGCGCATGCGCTCGCCTTCGGCTTCGCTGAGCGCGAGCAGGACCGCGTAGTCCCCTGTGGACAGTGACGAGTCGCGCTGCAGCCTGGCCGAGAGCTCGGAGCGCAGCGACTCGGCCGTCTCGATGAAGCCGCGCCAGATCTTCAGCTCCTCCGTGGTCGGCAGCTGACGCTTGCCGCGCTTCGGGGGTGTGGTGCTCGTCATGGACCCTCCTGATTGACACGTCAATTAAAACATAGATACTTGACGTGTCAATCACCTTGGAGGCTGAGATGACGCTGGAGTTGGGGCTCAACTCGTTCGGGGACGTCGCCACGGACGGTGGCCGGGTGCTGAGTGACGCCGAGACGGCGCGTCTGCTGATCGAGGAGGCGCGGCTCGCCGAGAGCGTCGGGCTCGACGTGTTCAGCATCGGTGAGCACTACCGCGAGGGCCACATCGACTCGGCGACGCCCGTGCTGCTCGCGGCCATCGCCACCGCGACCGAGCGGATCGGGCTCGGCACTTCGGTCACCGTGCTCAGCACGAACGATCCGGTGCGCCTCTACCAGGAGTTCTCGACCTTGGACGCGGTGTCGGACGGGCGCGCGCAGCTCGTGCTCGGGCGGGCCTCGGCGACCGAGTCGTTCCCGCTGTTCGGCTATGACCTGGCCGACTACGAGCGCCTGTTCGAGGAAAAGCTCGACCTCTTCTTGAGACTTCAGCGTGAAGAGTCGGTGACCTGGTCCGGCACCGTCCGTGCCGATCTGGTGAACGAGACGCTGCGACCCCGGATGCGGCCGGGTGGCATCCCCACCTGGATCGGCGTGGGCGGCAGCCCTGACTCGGTCGTCCGCGCCGCCCGCAACGGCCTTCCGCTCATGCTCGCGATCATCGGCGGGCGCCCGCAGCGGTTCGCCGGCCACGTCGAGCTGTATCACCGCGCGCTGGCGCGGTTCGGGCACGGCACGCTCCCGGTCGGGCAGCACTCGCTCGGCCTGGTCGCGGACACCGACGAGGAGGCAGTCGAGACGTGGTGGCGCTACTGGCAGCCCGTCGTGGCGCGGATTTCGCAAGAACGGGGCTTCTACGCGCCGACCTGTGAACGCTACGACGCCGAGCTGGAGCATGGCGCCTTGTTCGTCGGCTCGCCGGAGACCGTCGCGCGCAAGATCGCCACGGTGGCGCGTGACCTGCGGCTCAGCCGGTTCGACCTCAAGTACGACATCCGGCACCTGCCGCGCGAAGCCCGCGCCCGCAGCATCGAACTGCTGGGCCGCGAGGTCGGTCCGCGCGTCCAGGAGCTACTGGCGAAGGAGCCTTCTCATGCCTGAAACCATCGGCATCCTCGGCGCGGGCAAGGTGGGCATCGTGCTCGCCAGGCTCGCGCTGGCCGCCGGGCACCGGGTGCTCATCGCCGGGTCCGGCGATCCCGCGAAGATCGCGCTCACCGTCGAGGTCCTCATCCCGGACGCCGTCGCGACCACGGCCGTGGACGCCGCCGCGCGGGCCGACATCGTCATCCTCGCGCTGCCGCTCGGCAAATACCGGACCCTTCCGGTGGAAGCGTTGCGCGGCAAGCTCGTCGTGGACGCCATGAACTACTGGTGGGAGGTGGACGGCGTTCGCGACGATCTCACCGATCCGCGCACCACCTCGAGCGAGACCGTGCAGGCGTTTCTCAACGGCTCGCGGGTCGTCAAGGCGTTCAATCACGTCGGCTACCACGACCTCGAAGACAAGGCCCTGCCCGCGGGGGAGCCGGGGCGGATCGCGATCGCCATCGCCGGGGACGGCGACGTCTCCGCTGTGGCGCGGCTCGTCGATGAGCTCGGTTTCGATGTGGTCGTCGCCGGTCCGCTCGCCGAGGGGGTGCGCTTCGAGCCCGGCGCGGAGCTTTTCGGCGCGGACGTGGACGCGGACCAGGTCCGGGCGATGCTCGGGCGATTCCCGGAGACGGAACGCGGGCGTCTCGTCGCGGAGGCCAGGAGTTAGGGCCGTTCGGGGTAACTTTCATCTGAACCGTACATACTTTCGTTGACCCAAGGCGAAAGTCTGCCTAGATTCGGGCTCCATCACGAGGTTCTCCGCTGCCAGCCTCGAGGAGCAACGATGCTTCGTCCTGCCCGGAAATCCCTGCTCGCCGCCTCGCTGGCGCTGCTCACCACCCTGTCCGTGGTGGTGACAACGCCGGCAGAGGCCGCGGTTCCGCCGCAACAGTCCGGTGTCACCTTGCGGGTCTACGACCTGCAGACCGATCTGGCCAAGCTCTGCGTGATCAAGACCGGCCAGACGCCCAATGTGGACAAGCTGATGCCGGTGATCGACTGGAAGACCACCGCCGATTTCGGCATCGCGGACAAGTTCGTGTCCGAGGTGATCGCCAACCTGAACGTCCCGGCCGCCGGTCGCCATGAGTTCCGGCTGACCAGCGACGACGGGTCCCGGCTGCGGCTGGACGGCCAGGTGGTGATCAACCACGACGGCCTGCACGCGCCCTCGTCCGCCACCGGGTCGATCGATCTCGGCACGGGCTATCACGCGCTGCGGATCGACCACTTCGACAACACCAACGACCAGCAGGTCACCTTGGAGTGGCGCCCGCCGGGTGCGGCTGACTTCGCGGTCGTGCCGAACTCCGTGCTCAGCACCGACGCCGACGTCGTGCGCGTGACGGCGCCAGGGCGCAAGGAGTGCGAGGGCTCGCTGGACTCGCCGGGTGACGGACTGCCGCTGACCGGCGTGCATCCCGGCCTCACGCTGACCGACTTGCGCCCCAACGGTTTCCAGCCACAGGTGACCGGAATGGACTGGCTGCCGGACGGGCGGCTCGCCATCGCGACGTGGGGTGGTTCCACCAATGTTCTCGGCGAGGTCTACTTGCTGAGCAACGTCACGGGGAACACCGACGCGTCGAAGGTGCGGACACAGCGTGTCGCCAGCGGTTTGAAGGAGCCGATGGGCGTCAAGTACGTCGACGGCAAGCTGTACGTCTCGGAGAAGACGCGGCTGGTCGAGCTGAACGACACGAACGGCGACGGGGTGACCGACGACTACCGCACGGTCGCGACCTGGCCGTTCGGCGGGAACTTCCACGAGTTCGCGTTCGGCCTGCTGTACAAGGACGGTTTCTTCTACGCCAACCTGTCCGTCTCGATCAACTACGGCGGCGCGACGACCGATCCGCAGCCCGCGCCGAACCGGGGCACCACCATCAAGATCAGCAAGGCGACCGGCGCGGTGACCTACCTCGCGGGCGGGCTGCGCACGCCGCATGGCATCGGGTGGGGTCCGGAAGGCGATGTCTTCGTCACCGACAACCAAGGTGGCTGGCTGCCCGCGAACAAGCTGGTGCGGATCAAGCAGGACCGGTTCTTCAACCACTACACGAATCCGACTGGCCCGTTCGACGCGCGGCCGGTGACCGCACCCGTGGTGTGGTTGCCGCACAACGAGATCGCGAACTCGCCGAGCAACCCGGTCATGCTGTCGCAAGGTGCTTTCGCCGGGCAGATGGTCTACGGCGACGTGACCTATGGTGGGCTGCAGCGGGTGTTCCTGGAGAAGGTGAACGGCGAGTACCAGGGCGCGGTCTTCCGGATGACGCAAGGCCTCGAGTCCGGTGTCAGCCGGATCAGCCTCGGCCCTGACGGAGCGATCTACACCGGCGGGATCGACGGCGGTGGCAACTGGGGCCAGCCGGGCAAGCTCGCTTTCGGTTTGCAGAAGCTGACGCCGAACGGCGCGAACGCGTTCGACATCCGCGCGATGCGGGCGGTCGCGGGCGGGTTCGAGCTGGAGTACACCCAGCCGCTGTCGGCTGAGACCGCGCAGAACCTGGCTGCGAAGTATCAAGCACAGCAATGGCGTTACACGCCGACGGTCGCCTACGGCGGCCCGAAGATCGACGAGCAGACGCTGTCCGTCAGCTCGGCGACCCTGTCCGCGGACCGGAAGAAGGTGACGCTTCAGGTTGCCGGGCTGAAGGCGGGGTACGTGGTGCACGTCCGGTCGCCGCGGCCGTTCGCGGCGGAGTCCGGCGCGGCTTTGTGGAGCACCGAGGCGTGGTACACGCTGAACTCCTTGGTCGACGGACCTCCCGCGAGCACGACCTACGAAGCGGAGCGGGCCGCGTTGAGTGGTGGCGCCGCTGTCAACACGAACCATGCGGGCTACTCGGCGACCGGGTTCGTCGATGGCTACTGGAACCAGGGCGCCACGACGACGTTCACCGTGAACGCCTTGTCGGCCGGGAAATACAACGCGAGCCTGCGGTACTCGAACGGGCCCGATCCGGCGCCGGGTACCAAGTCGGTGAGCGTGTATGTCAACGGTGCCAAGGTGAAACAGGTGAGACTGGCCAGTACCGGGAACTGGGATACCTGGGCGTCGCAACCGGAAACGCTGAACCTCGCCGCCGGGGCGAATACGATCGCCTACCGGTATGACAGCGGTGACGGGGGCAACGTCAACCTCGACAGTCTCACTGTCACTGCGGCGCAACGGATTCCCTTGTTCACCGGGTCCAGTTTGGACGCTTGGGAGAAACGCGCCGGTGGCGCCGCCACCTGGCCGGTGTCCGGTGGGTCGATGGAGTCCAACGGCGGCGACATCCGCACCAGACGGCAGTTCGGTGACTTCCGGCTGCATGTCGAGTGGTACGAACCGGACTATCCGCCGGAGGTGACCGGGCAGGCCCGCGGCAACAGCGGCATCTACCTCCAGGAACGCTACGAACTGCAGGTGCTCGACTCGTTCGGCGACACCACGCTCGCCAACAACGAAGCGGGCGCGATCTACTCGAAGAAAGCCCCCGACCGCAACGCGGCGACCGCGCCACGCACCTGGCAGACCTACGACATCACGTTCCGCGCCGCGCGGTTCGACGGTGCGGGGGTGAAGACCGACAACGCCCGCGTGACCGTGGTGTGGAACGGCGTGCTGGTCCACAACGACGCCGAGATCGACGGCGGCACGGGCGACAGCAACCCGGAAAACGCGGGCCCCGGCGCCATCCGGCTCCAGGACCACGGCGACCCCGGCGAAAACCCGCGCTTCCGCAACATCTGGATCGAACCCATCGCCTAGGGGGTCGTGGGTGGGGGGGGGCGGGGGGGGGACCGCGAGCCCCAACCACCCCCAATACAAAAACAGCACACCGGGGAGCTGAGGTTATA
>NZ_JBHWEB010000034.1:27804-41158 GCF_042734395.1 Amycolatopsis sp. NPDC059657
TATTCGTTCGTCTAGCGGGCGTGGGGGTTGCGTGTGTGTTGCGCCCTTATCCCCCCCGCCCCCACCACCACGACTCGTTCATACCCAGCTCGCGTGCATGTCCTTGAGGAACTCGGCAAGGCCGCCGGCCAGCACGGCCGACTCGGTGGTCTCGTAGCAGTCGAGTACCGCGGTGAAGCCGGTGGCGCGCAGCGCGCCCTGGACGGCGGGGCGGTGGCCGGTCACCACGCGCAGGCGGATGCCCTCGGCGCCCGCTCCGGCGTGCGCGGCATAGACGAAACGGATGCCTGCCAGCGAGAGGAACGACAGCTCGCTGAGGTCGAGGATGACGGTCTCGGGCGCCGGGTCCATGGCGAGGACGTGGCCGATGCCGGAGGCGAGCTTGCGCGTGGTGCCCGCGTCGAGTTCGCCGGTGAGGGCGAGGATGGTGGTGCCGGTCGCGCCGAGCGGGCGGGACACCTGCAGGCGCTCAGGCTCGAACGAAATGTTCATGGGACTCCTTCGATGCCTCGACCGGTCCGCGTCAGGTGGGCGGAGTCTCGTGAGGCTCCTCGGCGCTGAGCATGTTCGAGAACGGTTCTGAGTGTTTCTCCTGCTCAGAGGCTTCTTTCGCGGCCTCGATGGCGTGCTCGACCTCGGCGAGTTCGGGCGTGGCCTGGTGATCACCGGTCATGGCGTCCCCTCCAATCAGGCGGCTGCTCGTGCCTGGTTACCCCGTTCGGCGGCGGAGTAACCGGATCACGGCCCGTTCGATCGCCTGGCGGGATTCGTCGTCGTCGATACGTCGCACCCGCTTCACGGCGGCGGCGATCGTCTGGCCGTCGCGGTAGGCCTCGATCACGCGTGGGTCCACGTACGAAGCACGGCAGACCGCAGGGGTGTTCCCGAGTGCTTCCGAGACCTCGCGCATCACGCTCGCCTCGGCGCGTTTGCGTGCCGTCTTCGAGGTCGGCTCGGGTGCGGTGGCGAACGCGACCGCCGCCAGCACCGTGGCGTTCCAGGGTACGCAGGTCCTTGGCCGTGCAATCGTCGCCTGCCAGCTCCTTGAAGCGGTTGTTGATGTCCTGCGCGTGCACCTCGTGCCAGCCGTCCCGTTCCCGGTAGACGAGCAGGCGATCGCTGCCGGAACGGCTGCGCAGCAACGATTTCACCACCGAGGCGAGCGACTTCTCGGTGACGGACACGACGCGCATGATCCCGCCCTTCGCGGGATATTCGAACCGGACCTCGTCGCCGCGTACCGTCGTGTGCTCGCGCAGGAGCGTCGCGACGCCATGGGTGCCGTTCTCTTCGGCGTATTCCTCGCCGCCGGTGCGGAAGATCCCCCGGTCGAGCATGAACAACGCGGCCGCCAGCACGCGGCGGCAGCCGAGTCCGCGCTCCGCGAGCCCGTCGGCCACGTCCGCGCGCCACTTGGGCAGCCGCCTGGCCATCGCGAGCACCCGGTCGTGCTTCTCCTCATCGCGCTTGCGACGCCAGTCCGGGTGGTAGAGGTACTGGCGGCGGCCCGCGTCGTCGGTGCCGACCGCCTGGATGTGACCGTTGGCGTAGGGGCAGATCCACACGTCGCGCCACGCGGGCGGGATCACCAGCGCGGCGATCCGGTCGAGCACCTCGGGGTCGTCGAGCCGGCTCCCGTCCTCGGCGAGATAGGAGAAGCCGCGGCCGCGGCGGACCCGTTTGAGGCCACTCCCCGTCACCGCACTGCGCTTCAGTCGCGTCATCGGCCAGTGATACCCGGGAACGGCACGCCGCAACCCACGCGTGCCGGCGTTCGCCATGGACGAACGCCGGCGTCGCGCCGGGTCACTTCTCGTCGTCGCGGGTGACCTCGATCTGCTCCTTGCGGATCTTGCCGGAGACGGTCTGCTCCTCGGTGACCGTCTCGGTGCCGAGCCGGACGCGCTCGACCGCGGTGGTCTCCTTGGACACGACCGGTTTTTCGGCGTGCAGCACGACTTCCTGCTCCTGCTCGCCGATTTCGCCGCGCGCCTCGCCGGTGATCGGCTCGCGCTCGACGCGCACTTCTTCGTGGCTGACCGGGATGGTCACCTGCTGCTCCTCGGTGACGACGTACTTGCGCAGCCGGACATGCCCGGTCTCGATCTGCTCGGTGCCGACGTTGAGGTGCTCCTCCGACCGCGTCATCGCCGCATCGGCCTTGCCGGTCTTCCCGGCCTTGTCCTGGCGCGTGTTCTGCGCGTCGGGGGCGGTACGCGGCATCGGCATACCGTAGTGCTGGTAAAGCAGGTTGCTGTCGCTCTGGGACAGGTGCCCGTCGGCCTCGGTCTGCGGTGCTTCGGTGACCTGATCCTTTTCGACGCTCACGTGCAGGCCGTCGTTGTCCAGCGCGGCGCCGCTGAGCGGAACGAAGCTTTCCTTGTGCCCGAACAGGCCCGTGCGCACGGTGACCCACTCCGGCCTGCGTGTGTCGTCGGCGAGATAGACCGTGCCGACCTTGCCGATCTTGCTTCCGTGTGCGTCGACCACGGTGCTGTCGATGAGTTCCTGGGGACGCAGCGTGCGGGTCATGGCTCTCGTCTTCCTTTCCTCGTCAGTGATGTCCGGCCAAGATCACCCTCACCCGGCGCGCGCCGGGCCCGCAACCGTCGTGTCGCCGGGTGAGTGACCCCGGAAGGTGTCTGTTTCAACTCGGTTTGACGGGGTACTGCAAGGAAAACAAGCGATTCGAGCGCGACGTGCTATCCGAGGGTGAACTCGTTTCCGTCGGGGTCGATGAGCCCGGTGTCCGTCACGGCCGCACCAAGCGAAACGAGACGGTCGATCTCGTGCGGATCGCCGGTCAGCTCGAAGTGCAGCCGGTTCTTACCGGTCTTGGGTGCGAACGGCGGGCCGCCCCAGGTGATCTTCGGGCCGCCGTGCGGTGACCGGATGGCCGTCTCCTGGTCTTGGTCCCAGACGAGCGGCCAGCCGAGTGCCTTGCTCCAGAAATAGCCGACTTCCTGCGAACCGTCGCACGCGAGCGCGCCGACGAAACCGCAGTCGGCCAGGAAGCCGTTGCCCGGCTCGATGACGCAGAACTCGTTGCCGTCGGGGTCGGCGAGCACGACGTGTTCCTCTTCGGGGAGCTGGCCGATGTCGATGTGCCTGGCGCCGAGGTCGAGCGCCTTGGCCACGGTCCGCCGCTGGTCTTCGAGCGAAGTGCTCGTCAGGTCGAAATGCATCTGGTTCTGGCGGGTCTTCGGCGCCTCGGCGGGGAGGAAACGGAGCCGGAAGCCGGTGTCATCGGTCGGCAGGAGCGTGTAGTCCTCTTGGGGCGTCCAATCCAGCAGTTCCGCCCAGAAGCGCGCCAACCGTGCCGGGTCGGTGGCGGCGAAGCAGAGTGCGTGGAGTTTCGAGGTCATCCGTCTTCTTAGCCCGGCGCGTGCGATCGGGCAACGTATTTCCCTGCGAAGTGGACGGCGGCCACGTGGGCCCGCCGCCACCTCGCGAGGAATCAGGCGGCGTAACCCTTGGGCGGGATCAGCGAGGCGAGCTGGTCGAAGGTGATCCAGTAGATCGCGTTGCCCCCGAAGTTCGCGGGATCGGCGATGACCACGGTCCGGTCGACCGGGTCATAACCGAAGACCGTGAAATAGTGGTAGATCGTGTAATCGGGGTAGCCGGGCGGGTGGTTGTTCGCCGGGGCGACGATGTTCGTCACGACGGGGTAGTTACGGTCGATGTCGTAGACGATGTCGTTCCACAGCAGGTCCCGCTGCCACTGCGCGGGCGGATCGTTCGGCATTTCCTTGGTCTCGTACCAGCCGCCGCCGAGATTGTTGTTGAGCACGCTGGTCACCTGCCCGATCCAGCCGGTGCCGTCGACGGTCGTGCCCAGCTGCCCGGCCAGCGCACCCTGGCTGGGCGGGTTCATCCGCGCGGACAACGCGATCCGGGTCGCGGCCGGTCCGCACCAGTACCCGGTTTCCTGCACCTGGTAGTCGATGTTCAGCCAGCGCGGCTGCCCCTGGACGCTCTGGGGAGAGGCGTCGACGTGCACCTTGGTGCCCGGTTCGAACTGTCCGCTCAGTACGGTGGTGCCCGCCTTGCTGCCGTGTGCGATGGGCGACAGTGACGGAGTGTCCGCGGCCTGGGCGATGCCCGGCACCGCCAGTGCGATGGCTGTCAATGCGGTCAAGACGATTCTTCTGCGCATCAAAGCTCCTCGGGATCTCGGAATCCGCAACGTATCGGCGCCCGATGAAACGCCGATGAAACCCGAGGCCGCCGGAGTCGTGAGCGTTGCGGGCGGTTCTCTTGAGGGGAGGCCAAATGTGGCGTGCCCCCAGGGCAGCTGGGTGAGGGCCTCCCTCACCCAAACCGTGGCCACGCGTGTGGTGCGGGCGAGCCTGTCGAGAGAGAGGTCGTGAGTGTTTTCGCCGGTTAGAACCGGCCGTACCACTCACGACCCCTCGCGCTAGACGTGCGCCGGTTCCCCGGCGAGTGTTTTTGGGCGAGGGATCCCCTGCTGCATCTAGCGGAGCAGGGGATCCCTCGCTCCAGCATGCATGACGAGCTTGTGAAGGGAGCCTTCACACAGCCAGGGTTTGTGAAGGCTCCCTTCACACGGTCGGCCGATGAAACCCAAGGCGACCTGGCACGAGCCAGTCGATGGCTCAGTACCGTGCAACTTCGCCGCGCGGTCTCGCCAGTACGTCCGATTTGTGTTAAGAAAGTTTCCTAACTAATCCGGCTGGGAGGCGATGTGCGCAGGCGCAGTTTGGTCGCGGCGGCGGTAGTGACGGTTCTCGCGGGCAGTACGGCCGCGGTCGCGCAGTCGGCGGAGACGGAGTCCGCAGGCGGCCGGGTGGCGCGGAACATCATCTACATCCAGGGCGACGGCATGGGCCTCGGCCAGCGGAACCTGCTTCGCTTGGCGCTCAAGGGCAAGCGTGGCGAGCTGGAGATGAACAAGCTGCCCGTCACCGGCCTGGTGCGCACCCTGTCCGTCGACCCCGACGAGGTCGTGACCGACTCCGCCGCCTCGGCCACCGCGCTGGCGACCGGGCACAAGACGACCAATGGCAAGGTCGGCATGGATCCCGACGGCCGTCCACTGGAGACGATCCTCGAGCGCGCGAAGAAGGCCGGGAAGTCGACCGGTCTCGTCACCACCGCGCAGGTGACCGGCGCGTCGCCCGCGGCTTTCGCGGCGCATGTGCCCAGCCGTGACATGCAGAGCGACATCGCCAGGCAGTACATTGAGAACACCCGGCCCGACGTGCTGCTCGGCGGCGGCGAGGACTGGTGGTATCCCAAGGGGAACCCCGGTCTCTGGCCGGACAAGCCGGGTGAGGAGAGCTGCAGCCCGTACGGCAACCTGGTCGAACGCGCGCAGCGTACCGGTTACACGTATGTCCGCAATGGTGACGAGCTGCGGGACACCCGCGCGAACCGGATTCTCGGGCTCTTCGCGAACGAGGACATGGTCGACTACGGTGAAGACGGTGTCGGCAAGTACGCGCCGCGCGTCCCGTTGCAGCAGATGGCACGCAAGGCGCTCGACACGCTCTCGAAGAACCCGCGCGGCTTCTTCCTGTTCCTGGAGGAGGAAGGCATGGACGGCATGTCGCATGAGAACAACGCGCATTCCGTGATCGACGCGGGCCGTGCGCTCGACGCGACCGTCGCCGAGGTGATGCGGTTCGTCGAGCAGCACCCGGACACGCTGGTGCTCATCGGCGGCGACCACGAGACGGGCGGCTTGAGCATCGAGGACTACGACGACTCCGAGACCGGCCCCGAGCACGCGCGCCAGGACGGTCCGTTCGCCATTCCCGGCTCGCCGCAGCAGTTCGCCGTCGACTGGACGACGCACGACCACACCGGCGCCGACACCCCGATCACCGCGGCGGGGCCCGGTTCCGCACGCGTCGGCGGCACACTCGAGAACACCGAGGTCTATCACGCGATGCGAGATGCCGCACGGTTGTAGTCAGCCACTTCTGGTGAAGGAGATCGCTTTGACCGCGAAAACCCGCTTCATCGCCCTATTGTCCATCGCGGCCGCCGGCCTGGCCGTCGTGCCGTCCGCGGAGGCGGCGACCCTCAAATGGCCGGGGAGCAGCTCGGTCACCACAGCCGACAGCTCGAACGTGTTCGGGCAGAACCTGAGCGGTCTCTCCTTCGAGAGTGCCGGTGTGCTGTGGGCGGTGCGCAACGGCCCCGGCACGCTCTACCGGCTCGTGCCCAATGGCACCGGCAAATGGCGCACGGACACGACGGGCGGCTGGGGATCGGGCAAGTCGCTCAGCTACGCCGATGGCGCGGGTGATCCCGACGCGGAAGGTGTGGTCGCCACCCCGGACGGCATCTTCGTCTCCACCGAGCGCGACGGCGACGATGACGGGACGAGCTTGCTGAAGATCCTCCGCTACGACAGGGCGTCGACGGCGAGTTCGCTCGACGCGACCGCGGAATGGGATCTCACCGATGACCTGCCCGAGGTCGGCGACAACGACGGCCTCGAAGCGATCTCGTGGATCCCGGACTCGTTCCTGACCGCGCACGGTTTCTACGACGAGAAGACCAAGGCGAAGTACAACCCGGCCAACTACGCCAACCACGGCAGCGGCCTGTACTTCGTCGGACTCGAGGACAACGGCACCATCTACGCCTACGCGCTGAACCAGGCGGGCGACGGCTACACCAGGGTCGCGACCATCGCGTCCGGCGCTTCGACGATCATGGAGCTCACGTTCGAGCCGGAAGCCGGGCGCCTCTGGGCGGTCTGCGACAACAACTGCTCTGGCCGGTCGAACACGCTCCAGATCAACGCGCAGGGCAAGTTCGCGGTCACCGCCACGTACAATCGGCCCAGCGGGATGGCCAACCTGAACAACGAGGGTTTCGCCATCGCGCCGCAGTCGGCCTGCTCGTCGGGGTCCAAGCCCGTCGTATGGGCCGATGACGGCAACACCAGCAGCCACGCACAACGAACCGGGACTTTGCCATGCGTCTGAAGTACCTCTCCGCGGCGGCCGCGATCGCGGCCGCCGCTGTGATCCAGGCACCGGCCGCGCAGGCGGCCGACGGCTGGCAGTCCATCGGCGACGGGATGCTGGCCGGGGTCAGCGGCATCGCCGTACTGGACCGCGGCTGGGATCGCGTCGACGCGCTCGTCGTGCGTGACAACAAGAAACCCGGTCAGAACCGGGCCGTGCGGGTCCGGCT
This sequence comes from Amycolatopsis sp. NPDC059657, assembly GCF_042734395.1. Classification (NCBI taxonomy): domain Bacteria; kingdom Bacillati; phylum Actinomycetota; class Actinomycetes; order Pseudonocardiales; family Pseudonocardiaceae; genus Amycolatopsis; species Amycolatopsis sp. NPDC059657. The sequence continues at coordinate 34,981 of NZ_JBHWEB010000034.1, forward strand.
CGTCGGCGGCAAGGTCTCCACAGTGGACCCGATCGCGTGGCCGGGCGAGCTGCCGATCGACCTCGAAGCCGTGGAACAGGTGCCGGGCCGCGTGGGTGAGTACATCGCGCTCGCCAGTTCGGGCAAGGGTTTCCACATCAGGGTCTGCGGTTTGACCGCCGAGGTGCTCGGGACGTTCCAGGTGCCGAAGGGCGCCGAGGGTGACAATTACGAAAGCTTCGCGCTGAAGAGCGTGAGGGGGCGCTTGTTCGCCGTGTGGGCGGATCGTGGTCAGGACAGCCGGGCCTCCACTTTGTACTCGGCTGAGATCGACATCGCGAAACTGTCCTTCGGTGCGCCGAGGGCTGTCCCGTTCCGGGTGAGCTATCCGGAACGGGACGTCCGGCACGCCTCCGACCTCGAGATCACCGAGGACAACCGGATCCTCATCTCCTCGGCCTCCGATCCGGGTGACAGCGGCCCATTCGACTCGGCGGTGTACGCGGCAGGCAAGCTGCGCGCCGACGGTTCGATCGCGCTCGCGGCGGATCCGGTGAAGATCGGTGTCTACCCCGGCCACAAGATCGAGGCGTTGACCTGCCTTTCGGCTTCGTGCGGCCGGTTGCTCTACGGAACCGACGACGAGGAGGGCGGCGGTTCGGTCCGGATCAGCTCGGCCGGCTAGCCGCAGGCCACCTCCTGGGCGACGTGAACGCCCCTTTCACAACGTTGATCGTTGTGAAAGGGGCGTTCGTGCGTGCTGGGCCGCATCGTGGGTGACTTAGCGTTGTTGCGATGTTACAGGTGACTAGGTTACGGTGACCTAGTGTGGATCGAGATCGTGTTGCTGGCGCGGCTGGCCAAAGAGCCGCTGCATGGCTATGAGCTGCGCAAAGAGGTCGAAGCGTCGACCGGGCGCACGCTCTCGAACAACTCGCTGTACCCGACGCTGCGGCGGTTCGTGGACGCCGGTGCGGTCACCCGCACCGCGGCCGATCAGGAGACCAAGCCGCCGCGGCACGTGTACGAGATCACCGAGGTCGGGCAGGAGCTGCTGCGCGACATGCTCGCCGACTTTCCGGAGGAGCTGGCGCTCAACGAGCCCGAATTCCTTGCCAGGGTGGGGAATTTCAGCCGGTTGAGCGGCGGCGAGCGGCAGGCGGTGCTGGACACGCGTGACCGGGCCATCGCGGCCGAGCACGAGCGGCTGGCCGCGCTCGCCGCCGCGCAGGCCGATCCGTGGACCCGCGTCGTGCTCGGCGAGGTCGGCCGCAGGCTCACCGAAGAACGAGCGTGGCTGGCCACGCTGCGCTCGCAGGCGAACGTCGAGGAGAACCGATGACCACCACCGAAGCCCCGCACCTGCCCTTCGAGCGGCGCAACGCGCTGGAGATCGCGCCGCTGTTCGCGAAGCTGCGCGACCGCGGCCCACTGTCCAAAGTGGTCACTCCGGCCGGTGACCTCGCCTGGCTGGTGACCTCGTACGAACACGCCCGCGAAGTGTTCCGCGACACCAGGTTCGGCCGGTCGCACCCCCAACCCGAGAACGCGGCGCGTATCTCGGACGCGGCGCTGCTGAGCGGGCCGACCGGCGAGTTCGACCATGAGGAGCGCGACCACAAACGGCTGCGGCGGATGCTCGCGCCCGCGTTCTCCGCGCCGCGCATGCGCGCGCTCGGCGACCACATCAACGAGCTCACCGAGAGCTGCCTCGACGACATGCGGGCCGCGCAGGACGCGAACCCCGGTGAACCGATCGACCTGACGGCGCTGCTCGCGTTTCCCTTGCCGGTCATGGTGATCTGCGAGCTGCTCGGCGTCCCGTTCGAGGACCGCGACTACTTCGGCAGCCTGTCGGAGCGCATCTCCATCCTCGACGGCGGTGGTGACGGCGAAGCGGCGATGGAGGAGTTCAAGGCGTACACGCTGTCGCTGGCCGAGAAGAAGCGCAAGGATCCGCAGCCGGACGTCATCTCCGACATGGTCGCGGTGCAGGCCGAGGACCCCACCTTCACCGACGACGACCTCGCGCGCCAGGCCGCCGGCCTGCTGTTCGCGGGCCACGAGACCACGTCGACGCGGATCGCGCTCGGCACGATGTTCCTGCTCAGCGACACCGGCAGGCGCGACCGGTTCGTCGCCGACCCCGAAGGCCAGGTCCAGTCGACCGTCGAGGAGATCCTGCGCCTCTCGGCCACCAGCGCGACCGGCGGCCTGCTCCGCTACGCCCGCGAGGACGTCGAGATCGCGGGCGTCCGCATCGCGCGCGGCGACGCGGTACTGGTCTCCAGCGACGCGGCCAACCGCGACGCCTCGGTCTTCGCCGACCCGGACGAGTTCGACCCCACCCGCACGCCCAACGTCCACATCGCGTTCGGCCACGGCGCCCACGTCTGCATCGGCGCGAACCTTGCCCGCACCGAGCTGCGCACGGTGTTCCCGGCGTTGTTCCGCCGGTTCCCCGGCATGCGCCTCGCGATCGGCGTCGACGAGATCGCCGTCCGCTCCGACAAGATCGCGGGCGGGGTCCGCAGCGTGCCCGTTTTCCTGTGAAGGGAAGAAAAATGAAGGTCACCGCCGACACCGGCAAGTGTGTCTCATCAGGACAGTGCGTGCTGACGGCTCCCGAGATCTTCGACCAGCGTGAGGAGGACGGGCTCGTCGTCGTGCTCGACGCCGAGCCGCCGCCCGCGCTGCACGCCTTGGCCAGGGAGAGCGAACTCCAGTGCCCGGTCGCGGCCATCCGGCTGCTGGACACCTGAGGCTTCACGTCGTGAGTGGTATGGCCGGTTAGAACCGGCCATACCACTCACGACCCGTCAGGCGCGCTTGATGGTGACTTCGTCGACCTGGCTGCCGTCGTCGGCGAACGCGCGCACCTTCAGCTGGGCGGGTGCGCCGTTCGCGGCCGGGGTGACGTCGACCGCGACCAAGCCGTAGCCGCGGTACCGCACCCGCGACCACGTCACCTTGGTCTCGACGTACGTCGAACTTCCCTTCTTGAAGCACTTCATGTACGTCGAGCTCACGCTGGTCTCATGGTCCAAATAGGACTCGGCGATCTTCTTGAAGAACGTGTCGAGGTTCTGCCCGCCACCACCGGCCGTGATGTACGTGGTCCCGTCCGCGACGGAGTTGACCGTCCCGCGCGGCTTCACCTGCTTCGTGGCTTTGCCGGCACGGATCGGGTCCGTGCGCTCGTAAAGGCGGTTGTGCGCGTTGAGCACAAGGTCCACTTTGTACTTGTCGAACAGCGGCGCCCATTTCTGCTGGGCGAGCGTTTCGGCGCCGCCCGCGTCGGCCGTCGTGTAGATGGCCTGGTGGCAGTAGACGACGATGAAGTCGATCGACGGATCGGCGCGGAACTTGGCGAGCTGGGTGTCGAGCCAGCTGAGCTGTTTGCCCGCGCTGTAGTCGAGGTTGGCCGTGTTGCGGTAGCAGATGTCGTTGCCGTCAAGGCTCAGCAGGCCGACATTCTGGTAGCGCCACGAGTAGACACCGGTGGAGCCGCTCCAGGCGTTGTCCGGCATGGAAAAGCGCGCCTTGACGCCGCCGTAGCCGGTGCTGGAGTACCAGTCTTCCATTTCGCGGTTGCCGAGCGAGATCATCCACGGGATGCCCGCGGCCACGATCTCGTTCTGGGCGAAGAAGGAGTCCCACTGGCGGGCGTCGTACTTGTCCTTGGTCGTGTGGCCGCCCTCGTTGCCGGGGTCGCCCGCGTGGATGGCGTAGCTCAGGTTGCCCAAGGCGAGGTGGAACGCGGGCGCGAGGTCCGCGATCATGCTGTTGAGCCTGCGCGCGTTGTAGCCGACGCCTTGGTCGCCGACGGCGGTGAACGAGAACGGGCGAGTGGCGCCCGCCGTGCGGAAGCTGGCGATCTCGTCGGTGCGGCCGGTCGTCGTCGGGTCGTAGGCCTGGTGGCCGACGACGTAGTAGTACGTGGTGTCCGGCGTCAGGTTGTCGAGCTTGACGTGCAGGAAGTACTGGGTGGTCGGTGGTGTGTGCGGCGGGAAGTCGTGATCCGGATCCTGCCAGGAGAGTTCACTCGTCAGCGTGCGGACCTCGGCGGCGATGGGCTGGCCGAAGTTGCCCGGTGCGGTGGAGATCCGGACGTAAGGGCCGTCCACTTTGGTCAGTTCTTGCCAGGAGATGACGATCTGCTTGGCCGGGTCGGCACCGTAGGCGAGGTGACGGCCGAGCGGCCGCAGCTTCGAGCTTGCGGCGGACTGGGTGGTCTGGGCGGTCTTGGCGCCGAACCGGAACAGGTTCCGTCGCGAATATGCGGTCTGAGACATGGCGGCCTTCCGGGATTCAGCTACGGCGGATGGTGATCTCGTCGACCAGCGTGCCGGTCTCGGTGAGCGCGCGGACCTTCAGCTGAGCGGGTGCGCCGTCCGACGGCGGCACCACGTCGACCGAGACCAGGCTGTAGCCGCGGTAGCGGACGCGGGACCAGGTGACCGTGACCTTCTGGGTCTCGCCATCCTCGGTGTCGAACCGCATCTTGGCCGAGACGTCCTTGACGTTGCCCAGGTAGCTTTCCGCTACGCCGTCGACGATCTCACTGATGCCCTCGCCGCCACCGCCGGCGGTGATGTAGGTGACGCCGTCCTTGACGGAGTTGACGGTGCCCAGCGATGGCACCTTCTTGGTGGCCTTGCCCGCGCGGATCGGGTCGGTCCGTTCGTAGAGGTGGTTGTGCCCGTTGAGTACAAGGTCCACTTTGTACTTGTCGAACAGTGGTGCCCACTTCTCCTGCGCGCCGAGTTCCGCGCCATTCGCGTCGGACGTGGAGTAGGTGCACTGGTGGCAGTAGACGACGATGAACTCGATCGTCGGGTCGGCGCGGAACTTCGCCAGCTGTGAGCCGAGCCAGGCGAGCTGCTTGCCGTCCGTGTAGTTCAAATTGGACCGGCTGTTGTAGCAGATGTCGTTGCCGTCCAGGCTGAGGAAGGCGACGTTCTGGTAGCGCCACGAGTAGATGCAGGTGGAGCCGTCCCACGCGTTGTCCGGCATCGTGAACCGGGCACGCATCCCGCCGTAGCCGTGGTCGGCATACCAGCCTTCCATCTCGTGGTTGCCGAGCGCGACCATCCACGGGATGCCCGCGGCGATGATTTCGTTCTGGGAGAAGAAGGAATCCCACTTGCGGGCGTCGTACACGTCCTCCTCCGGATGCCCGCCTTCGCCGTTCAAGGCGTAGCTGAGGTCACCCATGGCGAGGTGGAAGGCCGGTGCGAGGTCGGCGATCAGGCTGTTGGTCGCGACGGCGTTGTAGCCGACGCCCTGGTCGCCGAAGGCGGTGAAGGTGAACGCGTCGGTGCGGCCCGGCGCGGCGGAGGTGCGGAAGGTGGCGATCTCGCCGATGCGCCCGCTGGTGGTGGGGTCATAGCCCTGGTGGCCGACGACGTAGTAATACGTGGTGTTCGGCAGCAGATCGTTGAGCCGGACGTGCAGGTAGTACTGGGTCACGGATTTGGACAAATGGGGCGAGAACGTGTGGTCCGGTTGCTGCCAGGTGAGCAGGCTCTCCAGCGCGCGCACCTCCGCGGGGATGGCCTCGCCGAATTCTCCCGGCACGGTGCCGAAACGGAGGAACGGCGCGGTCACCTTGGCCGGTGTCTGCCAGGAGACCACCACCTGCCGCGACGAGTCGGCCCCGTAGGCGAGGTGCCTGCCGAACGGCCGCAGCGCCGATCCCGCGACCGTTTCGGAGTTGAGCAGGACGGTCGGGCTCGCCGCCGCGGTGCCGGGCAGCAGCGTGCCGCCCGCGACCAGCACGGCGCCGCTCAACGCTCCGGCCTGTAAGACGGTTCGCCGGGAATGGCGCTTTTTGAAGTATTCGTACTGCTCGGCCAGACTTGGTTGCCGGGCGGGGGATTGAGACCTGGTGCGCGGGGGAGTCTCAGACATGTTCCGAAGTTAAGAAGCCTTCCTAACTATGTCAATGGGTGTGGATCATTCCGGTAATCGATTGCATGAGACTCTGCAAGGTGAATTTGGTTACCCGTGTTCACCGTGCATGGTTTGCTTTATCAGCGCGAGGATCTCGTCGCAGAGAGGCGCCACCGGCCTCGGCTTGGTCGTGAGTGGTACGACCGGTTCTAACCGGGCCCGCCCCCACACCCCCCCCAAACCCCCAGTGGAGCCTCGTGGGGGGGGCCCCCCGGAAACCCACCCCGGGGCCGCCCCGGGGGGC